>JAUNVB010000011.1 GCA_030537835.1 Andreesenia angusta
ATATTATATAAATATAAAAATACGAATAATCTATGTTACAATATTTATAATAAAAATTTTTAAATAGGAGATTAATATGAGGAATAATAGAATTTTTATACCTATGGTCGTATCACTTGCAATTTTTGCTAATTTAGGGTTTTATTTTGGACAAGATATATTCAATAATAAATCTCATGCAGTTGAAGAGAAAAAGACTAATGAACTCTCTAAGAAAAGAGGAGAATTAAATATCACTGGAGGGAAAAATAAGAAGTATAGAATTATATTAAAGAAAATTTATACTTCGGATAAGATAGGAAGCAAGGGATTTTATAATTCCATATATAATGTTCCAGAATTTGCACAGGCAATCGAGATACAGGGAAAGAAAGCTATACCATTTAATAGAGAGAATATAATAGAGACGGATGAATATGGTGAGGCGAATTTTAAAAATATATTGCTTGGAGAATACGAAATAAAGGCATTAGACGAAGCTGAAAATATTGCAATATATAATATTAGAATACCGAGCTCTAATAAAAAGGAAGATAAATATTTTAAAATAGATTTAAAAGATGAAAAGATAAATGGTGGAGCTTTTGAAATTAGAGTTTTAGATGGAAATAAACCAGTAGAGAATATGAACTATGGTCTATATAAAATAGTAAAAACTGCTGAAGAAATAGCAGAAGAGGGAATAGAATCAATAGATTCTGAAAAAATTGACTCAGATGGAAATATGGTCGAAAAGATTTATAGAGATTTGAAAACGGATAAGGATGGATATATAAGAGCAAATGAATTAGATTTAGGCAAATATTATATAAAATTAGAAGAGACAAATCCTAAATACATATGGGATGAAAGAAAAATAGATCTTGAGATAGATTCAATAGGAGCTGTAAGACTGAATGGAGGATTAAAAGCGGGTGAAGTCATAACGAAAGAAATACAAGCTTATTCAATACCTAAAATAGATGCAAAAATTAATAATAAAGATCTAAATATAGATACTAATTTTCTAACTCCATTCGTATATAATTACACAGTAGAAATACCAAATAATCTAGATGAATATAGTAATATGTATTTTAGCACCTATTTCGATCAAAATATAATTCTGACGAATACAGAGATAAAAATAGATGGTGAAATTGTAGAACTTCCTATAGAAGAAGGAATAGGCATTATAAGAATAGATTTAAATGATAAAGATAAATTAAGAGGAAAGAAGAAAGTAGAAATAAATTATAAAGCAGAAGTATCTGATAAAATAGATAATAAAGATATGTTAGGAAATAGTTCCTTTATTGAATTTTCAGTACTAGGATTGAATGAAAAATCAGAATCGAATATACTAGGTGTAAATCCTACCTATGGAAGTTTAAAGATAATTAATAAAGATAAGAAATATGAACATGCGATTCAGGGAAGCATATTTGAATTAAAAGATGGAGATAAAACTATAAAAAAAGGAAAAACTGATACTAGAGGTTATTTAGTATGGGAAAAAGTACCATATGGTAAGTATGAACTAATTCAGTCGAATCCATCTAAGGAATATCGAAATGAGTACAAAAGAATAAAACCGATTCAAATAGAGATAAATAATCAAAATATTGATAAAAAATTAATAGTTGAAAACTCGATATTGAAAAAAGGGTTCTTCACTAGAGATAATATAATAATAGCAGTATCTCTATTAATTCTGATATCGCTTATAGTCTTTATTATTAAAAAGAGAAAAATAAATTCTAATCAGAAACCAGATGATAATGACAAGGATTATAAAGTTTAGAAAATAATTAAAGAATGATAAAATCAATATATAAATATAAAAATAAATGAGAAATAAATATGTATATATGTTAAATAATAACAAAAGAAATATTAAATATTATAATATTATTGACAAATACAGAGTAAAGTACTATACTTTAAATATAATACCAAGTAGTTTAGTTGGCATTGATGAGGTGAAAAATTTGAAACTATCTACAAAAGGCAGATATGGATTAAAAGCTATGTTTGAGTTGGCACTCCATTATGGGGAAGGACCGATTCCATTGAAGATGATTGCAGAGAATCAAGATATATCTGAACACTATCTTGAACAACTGATAGCAATATTAAAGAAAAACGGATTAGTTAATAGCATAAGAGGTGCACAAGGAGGATATTTATTATCAGAACAACCTTCAAAGATAATAGTTGGAGATATTATCAGAAGTTTAGAAGGAGATATATCTTTAGTTAGTTGTGTAAAAGACGAAAAGTTATGTCCGAGTAGCAAGTCTTGTGTCACTAAATTAGTTTGGGAAAAGATAAGTACAAGCATAAACTCAGTCATAGATAATATAACTCTGCAAGATATGATTGATGAACATATAAGAATAAATAGCAATGGTGAATATATGTATTATATTTAAGGGAGATGAATTAATTGAAAGAGGTATATATGGATAATGCTGCGACTACAAAAGTAAAAGAAGAAGTATTAAATGAAATGCTTCCATATTTTACAGAGAAATACGGAAATCCTTCTAGTATATATAGACTAGGCAGAGAATCAAGAAACGCAGTAGAAGAGGCTAGAAAAAAAATAGCTAAAGGATTGAATGCTGATCCTAAAGAGATATTTTTCACTTCAGGTGGATCAGAAGCAGACAACTGGGCTATAAAAATGGCAGCAGAAAAATTAGAATCTAAAGGAAAACATATAATAACTACGGAAATAGAGCATCATGCAGTACTTCATACTTGTCAGTATCTCGAGAAGAAGGGTTATGAAGTGACTTATCTTCCTGTAGATGAATATGGTATGATAAATTTGGAAGATTTAAAATCAGCTCTTAGAGATGATACTATACTTGTTACAATAATGTTTGCTAATAATGAAATTGGAACAATACAGCCGATAAAAGAAATTGGTGAAATTGTAAAGAATAGCAATGCATTATTCCATACAGATGCAGTACAGGCTATAGGAGCAGTTGATATAGATGTTAGAGATATGAATATAGATATGCTTTCTGCTTCGGCTCATAAAATACATGGACCTAAGGGTATAGGATTTTTATATGCAAAAAAAGGCATCAGACCTATACCATTAATACATGGTGGAGCTCAGGAGCGTAGTAAGAGAGCAGGAACTGAAAATGTTCCATATATAGTTGGATATGGAAAGGCATTTGAAATTGCAACGAACAATATAAAAGCGCATAATGAAAAATTAATAGAATTAAGAAATTATTTAATGGAAGAATTAGAAAAAAATATTGAAGATATAAAATTAAATGGTCATAGAACTGAAAGATTACCAGGGAATGTCAATTATTCTTTTCTTTATATTGAAGGAGAATCACTTCTTTTAAGCTTAGATTTAGCTGGGGTAGCAGCATCTAGTGGCTCAGCTTGCACATCAGGATCATTAGATCCATCACATGTGCTTTTAGCTATTGGGCTACCGCATGAGATTGCTCATGGATCACTTAGACTTTCATTAAGTGAATTTAATACAAAAGAAGAGATAGATTATGTAGTTAAAAATCTAAAGGATATTGTGGCGAGATTAAGAGAATGGTCACCACTATATCAAGATAAAAAGGAGAGAGCTTAAATGTATACAGAAAAAGTAATGGAGCATTTTACACACCCTAGAAATGTTGGAGTTATGGAGGATGCAGATGCAGTTGGTGAAGTAGGAAATGCAAAATGTGGAGATATAATGAGAATGTATTTAAAAATAGATGATGATATAATAACAGATATTAAATTTCAAACTTATGGTTGTGGTTCAGCAATAGCATCATCATCAATGGCTACAGAGCTAATTAAAGGAAAATCAATAGATGAAGCTATGAAACTTACTAATAAAGCTGTAGTAGAAGCTTTAGAAGGGCTTCCACCAGTAAAGATACACTGTTCAGTATTAGCAGAACAAGCCATAAAAGCTGCATTATTAGATTATTCTAAGAGAACTGGTAAGCATATAGACGGATTAGAAGATTTTGATCCGAACGAAGATGCACATGATCATGGACATGAAGAGGATGAAGATTAATAAAATTTATTTAAAATATAGTAAAAATTTAATATAATAGATATATATTTACCCCTAAATGAATTCATTTAGGGGTTTTTTAAGGGGTGAAATGATGAAGAAAAATAGGGTTGTAATTGGTATGAGTGGAGGCGTTGATAGTTCAGTAGCGGCATATTTATTAAAAGAAGAAGGCTATGATGTAATTGGAATAACAATGAAGCTTTGGGAAGATGATGATCCTGAGATTATAGAGAGAGAAGGTGGATGTTGTTCATTATCATCGATATATGATGCAAGAGAAGTTTGTGAAAAAATAGGTATTCCTCACTATGTAGTAAATTTCAAAAAAGTTTTTAGGGATAAAGTAGTTGAAAATTTTATAAACGAATACGCAAGAGGAAGAACACCTAATCCGTGTATTCTATGTAATAAAGCCATAAAATTTGAAGAATTGTTAAAAAAAGCATTCGAATTAGATGCCTATTATATTGCAACAGGTCATTATGCAATAATAGAGGAAAAAGATGATGAGTTTTTTATGAAAAAATCCTATGCATCAGGAAAAGATCAGACCTATGCATTATATAATATGACTCAAGAACAGTTAAGACATTCACTATTTCCTCTAGGGAAATTTAATAGCAAAGAAGAAGTTAGAGAAATAGCTAGAAAAATAGGTTTAATTACATCTGATAAACAAGATAGTCAAGATATATGTTTTGTACCAGATAATGATTATCCAAAATTTATAAATAAGAACTCAGAATATAGAATAAAATATGGCAATTTCGTTGATAAAAATGGTAATATATTAGGGAGACATAATGGAATTATAAACTATACAATTGGACAGAGAAAAGGATTAGGTTTAGCATTAGGATATCCTGCATACGTAATCGATATAGATGCTGAAAAAGATGAGGTCGTAATAGGGGAAAATGAAGATATATTTAAAGATGAACTCTATGCTAGAGATATAAATTTCATCAATATAAAGAAATTAGATAAGCCTATAAAATTAAATGCAAAAATTAGATATTCAGCAAAAGAAGAGAGCTGCACAGTTTATCCCGATAAAGAAGATAGAATTCGTATAATCTTTGATAATAAAGTAAGGGCAATAACACCAGGTCAATCAATTGTATTTTATGATGGAGAGTATTTGGCTGGAGGAGCAATAATAGAATAAGGAGGGGAAGAATGCCAGACATTTTAAAGATTTTATTAGACTTAAGAATAGTATTTATAACGATTCTTCTAGGACTATCAATTTACTATTTAATAGTCTTTGCTCATAAGACATTAGGAGACGATCTTCCTATAAAAATAACTAAGAAAAAACTCATATATTCAATAATACTGATATTATTTTTATTATTCCTATATAAAATAATAAGTATGGGTGGAATTATAATTGATATTATATTTATAATATTCATATCTATGATTCTGTCATATATAATAAATCCTATAGTCAATAAGATTCAAAAAAAGAAGATAAAAAGACCGTTAGCAATATTAATAGTCTATCTTGGGATATTTGCTTTCTTAGCCATTATTATAATGACTATAGGACCTAAAATAGTCGATGAGATCACAGAGTTCATACAAAATCTGCCGAAAAATATAGCAGATCTATATGCATTTACTAAAAGATTTTATGAAAACAATTTAGAAGATATAAATAAAATGAGCAAGGCTCTAAATATAGAGAGCCCGGAACAAATATTTTCTAATACATTAGAAGCGGCTAAAACCTATGCAACAAACTGGTCAATTGGCTTTGCAAATGGTGTGGTAAGTTTCTTTGGAAAAGCTTTTAATATGGTATTAATTCCAATAGTTACATTCTATATGCTCAAGGATAAAGATAAGATAAAAGATGGAATTTTAAGAACTATCCCTTGGAAGAAAAGAGACGAAGTCGTAAAAGTCAGTAAAGATATCGATGATGTAATAGGAGCCTTTATAAGAGGACAATTAATAGTCTGTCTATTCATAGGAGTAGCAACAGCAATTGCATTGACTATAATAGGAATAGATTTTTCTATTTTAATTGGAATATTTGCAGGTATATTCAATATAGTTCCATATTTAGGACCAATAATTGGACTTATACCGGCGGTTATAATTGCGCTTATGGATGATCCTATAAAAGTTATTTCGGTTGTAATCTCCATTACAGTTATTCAACAGATAGAGTCGAACTTCATATCACCAAAGATTGTAGGCGATAGTGTAGGATTACATCCTATAGTAGTTATGGTTAGTGTTTTATTAGGCGGAAGTTATTTTGGAATATTTGGAATGCTTCTAGCAGTACCGACTATTGCAACTCTGAGAATACTATTTAATTTCTTTGGTAAAAAGATAAAAAAGATGGATGATGAAAATATTTTTTAAATGATAATAGCACCTTTAAGACAATTGCTATTATGTGAAATAATATGATATAATGATTTTATATGAGAAAATGATTAAACTGAGCTCGTCTGACAGGCGAGCTCTTTTAAGCTTAGGGAGTGATGATTTTTGAAATACTTGGGGTTACACGAATTGAGAAAAATATTTTTAGATTTTTTCAGAGAAAAAGATCATTTAGTTAGAAAGTCTTATCCTCTTGTACCAATAAATGACAAGAGTTTATTATTAATAAATGCTGGAATGGCTCCACTTAAACCATATTTTTTAGGAACGGAAGAACCACCTAAGAGAAGAATGGCCACATCTCAGAAATGTGTTAGAACAGCAGATATTGAAAATGTAGGAAAGACTGCTAGACATGCCACTTTCTTTGAAATGCTTGGAAATTTTTCATTCGGTGATTATTTTAAAAGAGAAGCTATAAAATGGTCCTGGGAATTTATGACAGAAAGACTTGAAATACCAGAAGATGTACTCTGGATATCAGTATATCTAGAAGATGATGAGTCTTTTGATATATGGAATAAGGAGATAGGAGTACCAAAAGAAAAAATCGTAAAATTAGGAAAAGAAGATAATTTCTGGGAGTTAGAAGTTGGACCATGTGGACCTTGTTCTGAGATATATATTGATAGAGGAGAAGACTATGCTTGTGAAGATCCAAATTGTAAGCCAGGTTGTGAATGCGATAGATATGTTGAAGTATGGAATCTCGTATTCTCTGAATTCGATAAAGATGAAAAAGGAAATTATAATTTATTAGAAAAACCTAATATTGACACTGGAATGGGTCTTGAAAGAATCGCTGCAATTATGCAAAGAGCTGATAATATTTTTGAAGTAGATGCTATGAAAGAAATAATATCAGAAATAGAGAAAATATCTGGGAAAAAATATTCTGGAGAATCTGATGAAGGAATGTCTTTTAGAGTTATTACAGATCATGTAAGAGCTATGACTTTTCTAATATCGGATGGCATATTACCAAGTAATGAAGGTAGAGGCTATATCTTAAGAAGATTAATAAGAAGAGCAGCAAGACATGGCAGATTACTCGGTATAGAGGGCAAGTTTTTATCAGATATGGTATCTGATGTAATAGAATCTTGGAAATGTGAATACGATGAACTCAGTGAAAAGCAAGATCAAATAATGAGGATTGTATCTGCAGAGGAAGAAAAGTTTCAAGAGACAATAGATCAAGGTATGAATATCTTAGATTCATATATTGATAAGATGTCTGAATCAGGAGACACTATATTATCAGGTCAGCAAGCATTTAAACTATATGACACATATGGATTTCCACTAGATTTAACAAAGGAAATTTTAGAAGAAAAGGGTTATGAAGTCGATGAAGATAGTTTTGAAATAGAAATGGATAGACAGAGAACTAGAGCTAGAGATGCTAGAGCAGATAGCGATACTAGTGGATGGAATCAGGAATTAGTCCATCTAGAAGAGGAGATAGAGTCTGAATTTCAAGGTTATGATAGTTTAAATATGGATGTAGAAATTCTAGCAATATTTAAAGATGGAGAAAGAGTAGATAAGCTAAGTCAATCAGAAGAAGGATTATTGATATTGAAAGAAACACCTTTTTATGCAGAAGGAGGAGGGCAAGTAGGTGATACTGGTCTTCTTTTCAATGAAAATCTAAAAATTGAAGTGCTTGATACACAGAAATCAGATAAGGTAATAGTAAACTTTATTAAAATCATAGAAGGTAATCTATCTGAAGATGATAAACTTAGAGCAGAAGTAGATAGACTTAAGAGAATGGGATCGCAAAGAAATCACTCAGTAACTCATTTACTTCATCAAGGATTAAAAGATGTTCTAGGAGAACATGTGAATCAAGCAGGTTCATTAGTAATGCCTGATAGACTTAGATTCGACTTTACACATTTTTCTCAAGTCAGTGATGAAGAATTGCAAAAAATTGAAGATTTAGTAAATGAAAAAATACTAGATGATTTAGAAGTCAGTTCATGTGAAACGACTATTGAAGATGCAAGATCTCAAGGTGCTCAAGCTCTATTCGGAGAAAAATATGGAGATGTAGTTAGATTAGTTTCTATTGGAGACTATTCTAAAGAGCTATGTGGAGGTACTCATGTTAAGAGCTCTTCACAAATAGGTTCCTTTAAGATCATATCAGAAGGTGGAGTTGCTGCAGGAATTAGAAGAATTGAAGCAGTTACTGGAATTGAAGCATATAAATACAATAAAGAAATCAATAGAGAATTAAAAGAAATTACGGATATTCTTAAAACTAATAGGGATAATCTATTTAAAAAGGCTAGAACAATAATGGATTCAAATAAACAGTATGAGAAAGAAATCCATAAACTTAAAAGAGATATGGCAAAAGGGAATATAGATTCTCTTATTTCAGAAAAAGAGGAAATAGAGGATACTAATCTATTAGTTAAGAGAATTGATGGATATGAAGCAGAAGATTTAAGAAATATGGCTGATAATTTGAGAGATAAAATTGGATCTGGGATGATAGTATTATCATCATATAAAGATGGAAAAATATTTTTTGTAGCTATGGCGACTAAAGATATAGTTAAAAGAGGAGCTCATGCTGGGAATATCTTAAGAGAAATTGCTAAGATGACTGGCGGTGGCGGCGGTGGTCGTCCAGATATGGCGCAAGCTGGAGGAAAAGATGAAAAGAATTTAGAAAAAGCTATGAAATCAGTAAAAGATATTTTAATTTCTCAACTATTATGATAAAATGATAATAAACTTATTAAAAATGATAATAAAATGATAATTAAATGTTATTACCCATAATTTATGGGTAATAATATACATAGAAATATTAAAGAGCAATATGAAAACATATTCAAGTATTATTAGCAAAATCTTTATATAAGGGGTGATTCGATGTCAGATATTAATAAGACCACAAAATTTGAAATTCCTAAGCCACAAAGAGAGAGCATTGAAGTCGTATTACGAGATGTCTATAATGCACTTGAAGAGAAGAATTATAATCCAATAAATCAATTAGTTGGTTATCTACTATCAGCAGACCCAACGTATATAACTAGCCATAATGAAGCTAGGACAAAAATACGTAGATTCGAAGTAGATGAAATAATTGAAGAATTGCTAAAGAACTACTTATATAAATAGAGGGGATAATATGGGGAGAATAATAGGTCTAGATGTTGGAGATAAGACTATAGGAGTATCTGTATCAGATCCCTTATTCATAACTGCTCAGGGGATAAAAACTATCTTTAGAAATGGAATAAAAAAAGATTTAGAAGAGCTAAGAAGAATAATATTAGAGTATGAGGTAGAAAAAGCGATTATTGGACTACCTAAAAATATGGATAATTCTTTAGGGTTTCAAGGCGAAAAAGTTATGAAATTTTCTGAAAAATTTAAAAGAGAGTTTCCAGAAATAGATATTGAATTTATTGATGAAAGATTGACCTCTGTTTCTGCTGAAAGAGTTTTAATTGAGGGAGAGATGAGAAGAAATAAGCGAAAAAAAGTAATAGATAAAGTAGCTGCCGTTTATATTCTTCAGATGTATCTAGATAAAAAGGTTATTTGAGAAAAGAGGTTTTAATATGGAAAAAGCAATAGAGAAAGTGGAATTAATTGGAGAAAATGGTGAAAAAGAGGAGTTTTTATTGGATGCAAGTTTTGAATCTAATAATAAGCAATATGTTATCTTATCAAAAGATGATGCAGAAGATGCATTGATGATGCGAGTAGATTATGATGAAGACAAAAATCCTTTATTCGTCCAAATTGAAGACGATCTGGAATTTGAATCTGCATTAAAAGATTATGAAGAACTAGTTTCTGAATAAAGATTGAAAGCATATGTTAAAATCTGTTGACATTTTTTTGATAAAAATATAGACTATAATAGAGATGGTGGGTGTTATTTATGTTCGAAAAAGATGGAGAATTAGATGCTGAAAAAATTGGTGATATGTTAAGATGTAAAGGGTATAAACTTACAGTTCAAAGAAAGGCTGTAATAGAGGTTTTTCTTGAAAATATGGATAGACATCTTAGTCCAGAAGAAGTTTATGAGCATGTAAAAGATATTTATCCAGATATCGGATTAGCAACTGTTTATAGAACACTTCAATTATTTGAAAAATTAGGAGTTCTATATAGATTAAACTTTGATGATGGATGCAGTAGATATGAGCTTATAAATGATAAAGATGGAAGACATCATCATCACCATTTAATCTGCTTAGATTGTGGTAAAGTAATGGAAGTTAAATTAGATCTTCTAGATAATCTAGAAAATGAAATTGAAACTGAAGGAAAATTTACTATTGTTGATCACAATTTAAAATTTTTCGGATACTGTAGCGACTGTAAAAGTAAATCTCATTAATGAGATTTACTTTTTTAATTTAGATTTCATTCCTTTTAGGGATTGTAATATAGATTTCGGCAAATAAAAGAAATAAAGGAGGAGAGATATGGCGGATAAAAAGCCAGTAAAAGTTATTCCGCTAGGAGGACTTGAGGAAATAGGTAAAAATATGACTGTTATAGAGTATGAAAATGATTTAATAGTCATAGATTGTGGACTTACTTTTCCTGAAGATGAGATGTTAGGTATTGATATAGTCATACCAGATATATCTTATCTTATAAAGAATCAAAAGAAAATCAGAGGAATTGTATTGACTCATGGTCACGAAGATCATATAGGTGCAATACCTTATCTTTTAAAAAAGATAAATGTTCCAATATATGGGACTAGATTGACTTTAGGGCTCTTAGAGAATAAATTAAAAGAACATGGATTGAAGACAGAAGGTCTTAAAGTAATAACTACAAGGTGCAAGTTGAAATTAGGAATTTTTGAGATTGAATTTATCGCAACTTGTCATAGTATACCTGATTCAGTAGCAATAGCTATAAATACTCCACATGGGAGAATAATCCATACAGGAGATTTTAAAATAGATTATACTCCAATTATGGGAAAGAAAACAGATTTTTATAAATTTGCTAAATTTGGAGAAGAGGGAGTATTAGCGTTATTAGCAGATAGCACGAATGTTGAAAGAGAAGGGTATACTATGTCTGAAAAAACTGTAGGTGATACTTTTGATGAGATATTTATGACGGCTAAACAGAGAATATTAGTTGCCACATTTGCTTCAAATGTTCAGAGAATACAGCAGATCATAAATGCTTCTGTAAAGGTAGGAAGAAAGATAGTAGTATCGGGTAGAAGTATGGTGAATGTAGTATCCGTAGCAAAAGAATTAGGATATTTGAAAATGCCAGAAAATACATTAATAGATATTAATGAACTAAAGAATTATAGTGATGATAAAGTTACTATAATAACTACCGGAAGTCAAGGAGAGCCTATGTCAGCGCTTAGTAGGATTTCTAATTCAGAGCATAGAAAGATAAATTTGATGCCTGGAGATTTAGTAATAATATCGGCAACACCGATACCAGGAAATGAAAAAACAGTTTCTAAAGTAATAGATATGCTCTTAAAGAGAGGTGCTAGAGTTATTTATGAATCTCTTGCAGATATTCATGTTTCAGGACATGCTAGAAAAGAAGAATTAAAGCTAATTCACTCTTTAGTCAGACCGAAATTCTTCATGCCTGTACACGGCGAGTACAGACATATAAAGAAACATGCTGAATTAGCATACGATTTAGGTATGCCTAAAGATAATGTTTTTCTAATGGAGAATGGACAAGTACTGAATCTAACTGAAGAAAAAGGTGAGATTAATGGAACTGTTCAATCTGGACAGATACTAGTAGATGGACTAGGCGTTGGAGATGTCGGGAATATAGTGCTTAGAGATAGAAAGCATCTTTCTGAAGACGGACTAATAGTTGTTGTAGTCACTATGAGCAAAGAGAGTGGACAAGTTATAGTAGGACCAGATATAGTTTCTAGAGGATTTGTATACGTTAGAGAATCTGAAGACTTGATGGGAGAAGCTAGAGAAATAGTCAAGAGAACTCTAAATAATTGCGAGAAAAAAGGCATTTCTGATTGGGCTACACTTAAGTCTAGAATTAGAGATTCACTTAAGGACTTTTTATATGAGAAAATAAAAAGAAACCCTATGATTTTACCTATAATCATGGAAATTTAATTTTAGAATAAGGATGTGATAAGGTGACTAGAACATTAAAAGCAATCATTTCGATTGTTATAGTGTTTACTATAGTTATAGCTGGAACTTTTTTTCTGAATTTTAGACCTGTAAATAGCAGTGATTCTGAGATTATAAGGGTAGGTATACCACAGAATTCAACTACTTCTGATATAGGGCAGATTCTTTTAGACAAGGGCTTAATTAGAAATAAATTAGCATTTAAGATTCTTGCTAGAACTAAAAAAGTGGCAGCTGACTTGGGAACTGGAACCTATGATTTATCTAAATCGATGAATATGAACGAGATAATAAATAAAATAGCTTCAGGAGAACAAACAGGAGATTTAAAATTTACAGTTCCTGAGGGAAGTGAGATAGTTCAGATGGCCGAAATTTTGAAAGGATTGGGAATGAAAGATATTGATAAGTTCCTAGAACTTACTAAAAATCCATCTAATTATATTTCTGACTATCCATTTTTAAATGATATTCCAAAAGGAGCTAGTTTAGAAGGATATCTATATCCTGCAACTTATTATTTGACGGATGAGGATATTTCAAATCCAGATGCTATAATTAGGATGATGCTTGATAATTTCTCAACTCATTTTACAGATGAAATAATCGAAGCGGGTAAGAATAAAGGATTAGGTATAAATCAAATAGTGACACTAGCTTCTTTAGTCGAAAGAGAAGCACAAGTTGATACGGATAGACCTTTAGTAAGCGCAGTATTTCAAAATAGAATAAAAAAAGATATGTATCTCGAATCATGTGCATCAGTACAATATATCATAGGTGAAAGAAAACCTGTATTGTCTTTAGAAGATACTGATATTGACTCACCTTATAACACTTATAGAAATGGAGGACTGCCACCTTCACCGATTGCTTCACCAGGAGTGAAATCATTAGAAGCGGCAGTTCATCCGGCAGATGTGGATTATCTTTTCTTTATAGCTAAGGGAGATGGTACACATATATTTTCATCGACATTTGATGAACATTTAAAAGTACAAAAGGAAATACAAAATGCGGATTAATATATTAAAGGACTAAGTAGCTAAGAAATACTTTAGCTACTTAGTCCTTTTCTAAATTTAATTAGATATTTAGTTTAATATATTATAATCTTTAAAAACTAAGAATTAGAATTATATGGTAGAATAATACTATAATATTTTTCTAAGAAAGGAAATTGAATTTGAATAAGATCAACTATGAATATATAGTAGAGTATATAAGGAGTTTGACAAGAGAAGAAAAAGGTTTAGAGAGCTTAAGAGAATATGCAGAAGAAAACAATATTCCTATAATACAATTAGAAGTTAAACAATTTCTTAAGACCTTAATAAAAATAAAGAAACCAAAAAATATATTAGAAATAGGGACGGCTATAGCTTATTCTGCTATGGTAATGGCATCTGAAATAGAGGGTAAAGTTTATACTATTGAGAGAAATAAGGATATGATAGAAATTGCAAATAAAAATATAATAGAGAATAATTATGACGATAGGATAGAGATATTAGAAGGAGATGCTAGTAATATATTAAAAGAATTCGATAAAAAAATAGACCTAGTCTTTATAGATGGAGCAAAATCTCATTATGAAGAATTCTTTGATTATATTTTAGAAAATTTGAATGAAGAGGCTGTAATTATAGCAGATAATATACTATTTAAAGGAATGATTGCAAATGACGATTTAGTCAATAGGAGAAATAAGACGATTGTAAAAAGAATGAGATCATTTTTAGAGTATATAATGTCTGATAATAGATTTGAAACTAGTATAATACCGATAGGGGATGGAGTATCAGTTTCTTATATTAGGAGGTTTAATGGTGAGAAAAATTGAGTTATTAGCACCAGCAGGAGATTTAGAAAAATTAAAAATTGCAATTAATTATGGAGCAGACGCAGTATATCTTGGTGGAGAAGAATTTGGACTTAGAGTTTTTGCGAAAAACTTCACAATAGAAGATATTGAAGAAGGTGTTAAATATGCACATCAAAAGGGTAAAAAAGTATATATAACACTTAATATAATTCCACATGATGGGGATTTAGATGGACTTGAAGATTATCTTTTAAAGCTTGAAAAAGCGAAAGTTGATGCAGTTATAGTATCAGATCCAGGGGTTTTTTCTGTTGTAAAAAACACTATACCAGATATGGAGATACATCTTAGCACTCAAGCTAATACAACTAATTATAAAACGGCAGAATTCTGGTATAATATGGGTGTAAAAAGAGTCGTATTAGCAAGAGAATTATCTTTAAAAGAGATAAAGGATATAAGATCAAAGATACCAGAAGATTTAGAGATAGAGGCATTTGTGCACGGAGCGATGTGTATATCGTATTCGGGTAGATGCCTTTTGAGCAATTATATGACAGGAAGAGATGCTAATAGAGGAGAATGCGCTCAATCATGCAGATGGAAGTATAATCTAGTAGAAGAAAAGAGACCAGGAGAATATTATCCAGTAATAGAAGGTGATAATGGAACCTATATATTCAATTCGAAAGATCTTTGCATGCTAAATCATATAAAAGAATTAGTAGATGCAGGTATATATAGCTTTAAGGTTGAAGGAAGGATGAAAAGCCCATATTATGTTGCAACTGTAATAAGATCTTACAGGATGGCTATAGATGAATACTATGCGAATATAGATGATTTAGAAAATTACTCACCTTCACCATATTTTATGGAGGAGATAATGAAATGCTCATATAGGGATTTTACAACTGGATTTTATTTTGATAAACCAGGCGGAGAAGAACAATTATATGGATCTACTTCTTATATAAGAAAATATGATTTTATGGGTGTTGTTCTAGATTATGATCAAGAAAACAATATTGCATTGGTAGAACAGAGAAATAGAATTTTCAAAGGAGATGAAATTGAAGTATTCGGACCAGATAAAGATTTCATAAGTTTTAAGGTCGATCAGATGTGGAATGAAAAGGGTGAAGAAATCGAGGTCGCAAATAGAGCTAAAGAAAAAATTACTATGAAAATAGATAGTCCAGTAAAAAAGTGGAATATACTCAGGAAAAAATTACTAGACTAATTAGAACTGGACAGAAAGGAATAATATGATAATAAAGAAAATTGATGAATTTCAGCCAGGTGAAAAAGTAGATGGTTTTTTTCTAATAAGAAATATGGAAAAAAAGACATCAGCAAATGGAAAAGAATATTATGATATGACAGTTATAGATGACACAGGTTCTATAAATACAAAGATATGGGAAGCTGAGAAAGGAAAAGGTATCGAAGTTAATGATTTTGTTAAGATAAGAGGTGAAATAACTCTTTGGAGAGATTTTAAACAATTTAAAGTCCATAAGATCAGAAAAGTTAATGAAGAGGATAATGTAGATATTGAGGATTATATACAATCAGCACCTTATAAAGGGGCCGATATGCTCGATACCATTATGAATTATATAGATGGATTTAAAAATGAAGATATAAAAAAACTTACGAAGACAATAGTTAATTCAAAAGCAGAAAAGCTTTTATATTATCCAGCTGCAAAAGAAAATCATCACTCTATAAGATCAGGATTACTCTATCATATATTGCGAATGATTAAATCTGCAGAGAAATTAATAGAAGTATATACTGATTTAAATTCTGATCTAGTTTTTTCTGGAGTTATATTACACGATTTAGCAAAGATTGAAGAAATGGATGCTAATGAACTTGGAATAGTCAGTGATTATACTAAAGAAGGAAAACTATTAGGACATATTATTCAGGGAATTAAGGAAATCGATAGAGTGAGTAAAGAATTAGAAATAGATGAAGAAATATCAATATTAATTCAGCATATGATTCTTTCGCATCATTATTATCCTGAATATGGAAGTCCAAAATTCCCTATGATTCCAGAAGCAGAGCTATTGCATTATTTAGATATTATAGACGCTAGATTATATGATATGGATAAAGCGATAAGTGATCTAGAAATTGGACAATTTAGCCCAAGAATTTGGACATTAGATAATAGGCAGGTTTATAAAAGAAAAGATATATAATTCTTTATTTGAAAAAAGGTTGTGATACTGATGAGAATTCAAGAATTCGGTATACCTAAGCCTGGAATGAGAAATATAAAAACTGCTGTATCAGTATTTCTATGCTTGGTCTTATTTAGATTTTTAAATAAGCCTTATCCGATATATGCTTGTATAGCAGCAATAATATGTACTAAGGACACCATATGGAACTCTTATAATGCATCTAGATCAAGAATTATAGGTACTGTTATTGGTGGTCTCTTAGGAGGTATATTTCTTAAGCTTATACAGGAATTTTACTTCTTTCTATCATTTGAAATAATAGCAGTATCGGGGATAATATTATTAATATATATATTTAATTTAATAGATGAAAAAGATTCAGCAGCATTAGCCTGTGTAGTATATATATTATTAATAATAAATTTTCAATATAGTTGGGAAGTAAGAGCACCATATAGCTATGCTTTTGAAAGAACGATTGAAACGAGTATTGGAATAGTTATTAGTTTATTAGTTAATCGATATATATTTCCTTATCGCATTAAAAAGAAAGAAGGTGAAAGAAATTTGTATATAAATTATAAGACTAAATTATATGGATTGATAGGAGATCCAGTAGAAAAGAGTTTATCTCCAGATATACACAATAAATGCTTTAATAATAATGATATAAATGCAGTTTATCTAGCTTTTAATATTCATAAAGATGAGCTCAGCTCAGCTATAGATGGAATTAGAAGTTTAGATATAAAGGGTTTTAATATTACAATTCCCCATAAAGTATCTATAATCGACTATCTAGACGAGTTAGATGAGGAAGCTAAAATATTAGGAGCTGTAAATACTGTGAAAAATATAGATGGTAGATTGATAGGCTATAATACAGATGGAAGAGGATTTATAGAGTTATTAAAAGAAGAAGATTTTAATCCAAAAGATAAGAAGATAGTAGTTCTAGGTGCAGGAGGTGCTTCAAGAGCCATAACTATGTCCTTAGCTAAAGAGGGAGTATCAGATATAATTATTTTGAATAGAACAGAAGACAAAGCAATACAATTAAAGGAAGAGATAGAGAGTAATTTTAAAAGAGTCAATATAGAAACTAAAGATTTAGATAGTTTTGAAGATATTGATTTAATAGTAAATACTACTTCTGTAGGAATGTATCCTGATACTGATAAAATACCATTCGATATAGATAAACTATCCGATAAAACAGTAGTAGCAGATATAGTTTATAAGCCTTTAAAGACTAAGTTTTTGAAAAAAGCTGAAGAGAGAGGACTTAAGACTATAGGTGGTATTGGTATGTTAATAAATCAAGCTATACTTTCAGAAGAGATATGGTTAGATAAAGAAATTGATAAATTAGGAATTGAAGAAGATATTAAAAATATATTAAGAGAAGAAAATAAATAGAGGTGATATAAATGTTAAAACGTATAAATGTAAATTTAGAGCCAGTTGAATCGATGCTATATTATTGGAGCTCAGTAAGTGATAAAGAAAAGGTAGCAGAATCGTTTTTTATAGATGTTGCAAATATGGAAGCTATGAAATCGGTATTCACTGATGAGTTCAATGCAGAATCAGTGAGAAAAGTTCTTTCTTCTATACAGAATGCAGAACTCTTATCTACTGCGACAAAACCTGAAAAGAGATTTTGGAGTAATAATATGTGGATGATGGAAGATTTAGGGCTTACAGAGGCTATGGCACAGCCTATAAAGGTTTTAAATTTAAATCATTTAGTAGAGAGATTAAATGATGAAATACCGGATATAGATAAAGAGGAAATAACTGTTTATTTCGCACCATTGCATTTAGATCCATATTATATTGTTGATGATAAAATTATAATAAATTTCTTTAGAATAATGGTAGATCTATATGGGGATAATTCAGTTAAGATAGAAGGAGAATCTATTGAAGATTTCTGTTATGAAAAACTAAAGGAATTATTAAATAAATAGATTATAGGGACCTTTACAAGGTCCCTATTTGCATTTTTTATATACAGATGTTAGAATGAATTCTAAGGTCAGGAGTGATAGTGTGGATCAAGAAGGATATTCCTATATAGAAGTCATATTTATAGTTCTATTAATTTCAATTCTCGTAATACCAATTTATAAATCAATCAATAGAATTAACAGATTAAGAGAGAGATCTTATGAAATTTCTAATATAAATAATTATATCTCAGAAATGGTTAAAAAATCGATTTATCTTATGGATTTAGAAGATGAAAATGAAGAGGTAATAGTATTTAAAGAAAATGGAAAAGAATACAATTTAAGATTAAAATCCCAATTAAAAGATATAGAAGATATTAAGGAATTCAATTCTAAGAAATTATATTTTTATCATATCAAAATATTTCTCAATAATAAATTATACAAAGAATATGAAATAAAAAAATTTAAATAGAGGTGGAGATTTGCCAAAATTTATAGTTATAATCTCTTTAGTTTCAATATTATTTTTCACTATGGAAAATATAAATATTAATATTGAAAAGATACTCATAAGAAATCTTATCATAAATGATATAATAAAAAAACATAATGATTTTGAAGAAATTAAAATGGAAATTGAAAAAGAAATATTGAAAATCTTTAAAGACTATAGAGATAGCGAATATATGATAAAGGATCAATTAAAATATAATATGAATAAAATAAGAATTAATTATAATAATAAATATATAGATATTATGGACTATGAAGATAAATATATAAATAATGAAGAATTAGATTATTATCTTATAAATATATATGATGAAAAAGATAATATAGTTAATAAGCTATTATTGAGATTAGATTTATCAAAAGAAATAGAGGATAAAGAATTTATCAGCTATATAGAGCTAAAGATGATTGGAGATTTAAAGGATGGATTTGGACAAATAGAATTGATTATTTCGATTTTTCTAATATCGATACTAAGTATAGGGATATTTAATTTTGCAAATAGTATAGTAAGATTTTCTAATGACAATATGAAATACATATATAGGGAGGATGAGATAAATAGACTGCATTATTTTTTAGAAGAAAATATTGAATCAATGAATAAGATTGAATATTTAAATACTAATTACTATTATGGAGAAGATTTAAAAGAAAGCTTGAAGCGCTTCGAAAGAGTAAAGCTTAGAAATATAGCTTTCTCCAATACCTATATCAATGAAGATTATAGAGATAAAAATCTTTTTATATTAGAAGTAAAAAAGAAAAATATAGAAGGTGAAATATTGAATAAGATAAATTTTTCAAGGCAATTAAAAGATAAAACCTCTTCAAATGCAGAGACAATTTCTAATATAATCGATTCAATTAGTATAGAACCAATACCAGAAAGTTCAAATTATGAGGAATGCAAGGGGATTAGATTTATTTTTAATATTGGGAAGAATGAAATAAAAAAATCATATATTTTTAAAAATGAGTGGTTAGATGAATAACAGAGGATTTACTTTTATAGAATTAATTATATATATATCAATTCTATCTTTATGCATTGTGATGGGATTTAATATATTTAGTTTAGAAAAGAGAGTAAATATTGAAAGATATGCAAGAGAACTTATAAGAGATATGCATTTATATAATGAAAAATCATATATTAACAAAATCAATTATAATATCCATATAGCTGATAATGGTTATAAAATAGAGACTGAAGAAGGATCGATGATAAAAGAAATAAAATTGCCGGATAATATATATATATATTCTAATATAAAAAATAATTGTATAAGTTTAGAATATAATAAAGTTATTATTAATAATGGAGGTAGTATTGAATTTAAAGCTAAAAAGGGTAATCAAATTGCTGTAATAACGATAATACCGACTACAGGACGTATTACTTTAAAAAAAGAATAAATAAATAATTATTATAAAATTTAAAGAAATTTCTTATAATTATAAAAATATAGTTAATATTTAACTTTACTTGTGGTATGATTATATATAGAAAAGCTTAATTGAATGGAGGAAAATTTAAATGGTTTCAGCTAGTGATTTTAGAAAAGGAATAACTTTCGAAATGGATGGAGATATTTATCAAGTTGTAGATTTTCAACATGTTAAACCTGGCAAGGGGGCAGCATTCGTTAGAACTAAGATAAGAAATATTATGACTGGGACAATAAAAGAAATATCCTTTAATCCTAATGACAGATATCCAAAAGCACATATAGAGACTAAGGAGATGCAATACTTATATACTGACGGAGAATTATATTATTTTATGGACAATGAAACGTATGAACAAATACCTTTAGAGTACTCGCAAGTTGAGGATGCAATAGTATATCTTAAAGAAAATGATACAGCAGTTATAAGATTTTATAAAGGAAATGCTTTTGATGTTCAAGCTCCTAATTTTGTAGAGCTTGAAGTAACGGAGACAGAGCCTGGTGCTAAAGGAAATACAGCAACAGGTGCTACTAAGCCAGCAACTGTTGAAACAGGAGCTACAGTATTAGTACCGCTTTTTGTAAATATAGGAGATATTATAAAGATAGACACTAGAACAAACGAATATCTTTCAAGAAAATAATATTACTAATTATATTAAGTGAATAAATTTAGAAGTAATAAGCTTATACTTTTAGTATAAGCTTATACTTTATTATGAATTAATAATGATTTTAGGAGGAATAGAATGAATAATGCAATATCAGATTATGGAAAAATAATCATTTCAGAAGAAGTAGTTGCGACTATTGCAGGAATAACTGCAATAGAAATTGATGGAGTAGTAGGAATGAGTGGTGGATTCGTAGGTGGTCTAGGAGAGATATTAGGAAGAAAGAATCTATCAAAAGGAGTTAAAGCTGAAGTTGGTGAAAGAGAGACTAATATAGATCTATTTATAATAGTTAAATATGGATCTAAAATACCTGATATATGTGAGGATATGCAAGAAAAGGTTAAGAAAGAAGTCGAGTCTATGACTGGTCTTGAAGTAAGAGAGATCAATATAAATGTTGAAGGTGTGTCGACTGAAAAAGATGGAAGCAACGAAGAAGATAAGTACTAGGGGTGTAAGAAATGAAATTAATAGATAAAACGATATTATATATATCTACAATTATATTATTGTTAATTTCTATAGGCCTAATGGCATTGCCTTTCGATATTCTATCAGATTCAGAATATAAGTATTTTGCAGAAAATATAAATGGAAATTATTTTCTTTTACTAATAGGAGCAATTATATTCATAATATGTATAAAACCCATTCTATTCAGTAGAAAGAAAAGACAAAGGGAATGTACTACTCCTTTAGTAGGTGGGGATTTAAAGATATCTGATGAGGCAATAAAGGGTATTGCAGAGAGTGCAGTATCAAAATTTAATGGAATAAGAGAATATGATGTAGAAGTAAAATTTGTTGAAACAGGAATTAATATATTCATCAATGGGACGGCAACACCTGGGGTCCATATACCTACAATGGCGGATCAGATACAGAATGCCGTTATTGAAACCGTTGAGAATTCAACCGGTATGAATATTAAGAATGTAAATATAAAAATCTCCAAATTTTTATCAGGAAATTTAAGAGCATCGAGATAGTCTAATTAGGGGAGGCGTAAATATTGAGTAGGATAGTAGCCAGAGAGATGGTGATGAAGTATATCTATGGTCTAGATATAAATAATAACTGGGATGAAGATAGAGAAAAATTGAATTCAGACTCAGTATTTATTAGAGATTTCTTAGAGGAAAATGAAGAGATAGATGAAAAAGATTTAATATATATGAATAATATATTAATGGGAATGAGCCATAATTTAGAAGAAATTGACAATCTAATAGAGTCGAATTCTAAAGATTGGAAATTAAGCAGATTCTCAAGAATAGATTTATCTATATTAAGGCTTTCTGTCTATGAAATTCTCTATATTGAAGATATACCACATCAGGTATCTATTACAGAAGCAGTTAGATTAGCTAAAAAATTTGGATCTAAGAACTCAAGCAAGTTCATAAATGGCATTCTAGGCGGAATAGTTAGAAGTTTAGGGATAGATTCATGAAGATAAAACCGTTAAAAGTTTCAGAACTGAACAATTATATATCGAGAATAATAAATAATGATGTACTTTTATACAATATTAAGATAGAGGGAGAAGTATCTAATTGCAAATATCATACTAATGGACATATATATCTTAGTTTAAAAGATGAAAGCAGTCTAATAAGAGGTATTGTATTTAATCAGTATATAGATAATATAGATTTTAAAATTGAAAATGGAATGAATATAATAGTTTCAGGTTATATAGATATATATAAAAGAGATGGTACTTGTCAGATAGTTATAGAAAAAGCTGAGATTTCTGGAAGAGGAAAGATCTATCAAGAGTTTGAACGATTAAAGGCGAAGCTATCAAAAGAAGGCCTGTTCGATAATGAATACAAAAAACCAATTCCTAAATACCCAAATAAGATAGGCATAATAACTTCTATTACTGGAGCAGCAATTAGGGATTTAATTACTAATATTAAGAGAAGGAATTATTTAGTAGATATAATAATATATCCGACATTAGTACAGGGTGATAAATCTGCTGAAAATATATCATCAGGAATAGAAGAATTAGATATTATGGACCTAGACCTTATAATAATTGCTCGTGGAGGAGGTTCTGTAGAGGATTTGTCTTCATTTAATGAAGAAATTGTAGCTAGAACTATATTTAAGGCTAAGACTCCAATAATATCGGCAATAGGTCATGAAACAGATTTTACAATTGCTGATTTTGTTTCTGATAAAAGAGCCTCTACGCCATCAACAGCAGCTGAAATTGCAGTTGAAGATATAGAATTACAGAAACTAGCATTAGAAAAAATATTGATGAATATAATTGAGTATATGAATAATAAGATAGATAAAAACAGCTCATCTCTATTAAATTATAGAAAAACTTTAGAAATGCTTAGAGTAGATAGAAAGATATTAGATTATGAAAAAAATTTAGAATATATTTACGATGGATTGAATAATAAGATTGTGGAAATTATAGATTCTAAAACCCATGAACTGAATAAAAAAGGAACGGAATTAGATCTATTAAGCCCTATGAGAGTACTCTCAAGAGGATATGCTATAGTTAGAGATCAGGAGAAAAAAGTACTAAAATCTGCGAAAAGTTTAGAAATCAAACAAAATATAGATATATTGTTTTCAGACGGATCTATAAAAGCTTCTGTAGAAAAAATATATGATCAGAAAAAGTAGGTTGATATTTTGAAAGAGGATAGGAAGAAAATGAATTTCGAAGAAAAGATGAAGGAATTAGAAGAAATTACAAATTCACTATATTCTAATAATGATAATTTAGAAGAGTCATTAGAATTATATATTAAAGGTATAGAATTATATAAAGAATGTCAGGATTATCTAAATGAAGTAAAAGGAGAAGTAAAGTCTATTATTGACGGTAAATTAGTGGATTGTGATATTGATATTTTTGAGCAATGAGATTGGAGTGAAATCAGCTAATGAAAAATACTAAAGAAATATTTGAATTAGCACTTAATGCTAAATTTAAAACTAAGGAATGTCCTCAAAAAAAGATATATGAATCTATAGGATATAGTTTATTTGCTGGAGGAAAGAGGATAAGACCAATTCTATGTATGAAAATGTATGAAATCTTTCAAAATGATGATTATGACGATGTAATTGATTTTGCAATAAGTCTTGAAATGATTCATACTTATTCATTAATACATGATGATCTGCCTGCTATGGACAATGATGATTATAGAAGAGGAAAACTTACTAATCATAAGGTCTTCAAAGAGGATATTGCTATATTAGCTGGCGATGGACTTTTAAATTTAGCCTATGAAAATATGTTTGAGAAAATCTTATCAAGCTCTGAAAAAAATAGAGATAGATATATAAGGGCAGCAAAAATCATATCTGATTCTGCTGGTATAGATGGAATGATAGGTGGTCAAGTTGTAGATATGCTATCTGAAAGAAATGATGAAAGTAGAATTGAATTAAATAAAGAGATTTTAGAATATATCCATATAAATAAGACATCAAAATTGATAGAAGCAAGTCTATTATCAGGAGCAGTAATTGGCGGAGCTATTGATGAAGAAATAGATATAGTTCGAGAATATGGAAGGATAATAGGTCAATTATTTCAGATAAGAGATGATATATTAGATGAAATTGGGGATAGTGAAAAACTTGGTAAATCTGTTGGAATAGATAAAAGAAATAATAAATTAACCTATATAAGTCTCTATGGCTTAGATAAAACTATAGAGATTGCAGAAAAATTAGCTCTTGATGCCAAAAAATGTCTTCAAAGTTTAGATAGAGATATCAGTTTTTTTGAGAATATGGTAGATTATCTAATGACGAGAGAAAAATAGTAGTATTGGAGTTGAGGTTATGAAGAACTTTAGTAAATTTAATAACTTAGGGGATTTAAAGAGAATGAATATAGTCGAATTGAATCAACTTGCGACTGAAATTCGAGAATTTCTAATTGAAAATATTTCTAGAACTGGCGGACATCTGGCATCTAATCTTGGAGTCGTCGAGCTTACTATAGCTTTACATAAAGTATATGCAAGCGGATACGATAAAATTATTTGGGATGTTGGACATCAATCTTATGTTCATAAAATCCTTACAGGAAGAAAAGAAGGATTTCAAAACCTCAGACAATTTAAAGGCATGAGTGGCTTTCCTAAGAGAAATGAAAGCATTCATGATGTATTTGAAACAGGACATAGTTCTACTTCCATATCAGCAGGACTTGGAATGGCAATGGCTAGAGATATAAAAGGAGAGAAATATAAAGTTATTCCCGTCATAGGAGACGGTGCAATGACTGCAGGAATGGCATTTGAAGCATTGAATCATGCTGGAGATAAAGGAACAGATTTGACAGTTATTTTGAATGATAACGAAATGTCTATTTCGGAGAATGTTGGAGGTTTAGCAAAACATCTATATAAATTAAGGATGGAATCAGGATACTATAAAGCGAAGGAAGATTTTGAAAGCTTTATGGAAACCTTACCTGGAGGAGAAACAATTCTAAAATCCACTAGAAGATTTAAAGATAGTATGAAATATATGCTATTAAGAGATGTTTTTTTTGAAAGTTTAGGATTTAAATATATAGGACCAGTAGATGGACATGATATGAAGGAATTGATAAGAGTATTTGAAATGGTAAAAAATTTTAGAGCACCTACTTTAATACATCTTATTACTAAGAAAGGTAAAGGCTATAAGCCTGCCGAACTAGATCCAGAAGGATTTCACGGGATTGGAAAATTTGATAAGAATACTGGTAAGCCGATTTCTAAATCTTCTGAAAAAACGTATTCTGATGTCTTAGGAGAAACATTAGTAAAGATAGCTGAGGAAAAAGAGGATATAGTAGCTATAACGGCTGCTATGCCTTCGGGAACAGGATTAGATAAGTTTAAAGATAGATTTCCAAATAGGTATTTTGATGTTGGAATTGCTGAGCAACATGGAGTTACTTTAGCAGCAGGACTTGCTTCGAATGGAATGAAACCTTTCTTTGCTGTATACTCTACATTTTTACAAAGAGCATACGATCAGGTATTACATGATGTTTCTATTCAAAATTTGCCAGTGACTTTTGCAATAGATAGAGGGGGATTAGTTGGAAATGATGGAGAGACTCACCATGGAGTTTTTGATCTATCTTATCTCTCGCATATTCCTAATATAAGCATAATGGCACCTAAGGATAAAATGGAATTTGAAGAAATGATAAGATTTGGCTCGACTTTTGACAGTCCACTAGTAATAAGGTATAGCAAGGGACTTTGTATAAATTGTTTTGATGGTATGGAATTTAACTCTATTGATTATGGTAAAGGTGAATATATAAATAGAGGAGAAAAAATAGCCATTATAGCAATAGGCAGGATGGTTGAAATTGCAAATAGAATTATTAAAAGTTTTAAATCTGAAGGTAAAAACTTTACATTAGTAAATGCAAGATTCGTTAAACCGATTGATAATGAATTATTAAAAGAGGTTTCGAAAACACACGATGCGATTATAACGATCGAAGACAATGCAGTCTTAGGTGGTTTTGGCTCTATGATAAATAAAAATCTCATAGATATGGAATACCATGGATATATAAAAAATATAGGGATACCAGATAGATTTATCGAGCATGGTAATAATGAAGATTTATATAGATTGACAGGCATAGATATAGATGGAATATATGAAACTATACTCAATATAGAGAACGAGATTTATGGTGATTAGATGAAGAAAGAGAGAATAGATATTTTATTAGTTGAAAAAGGGTATTTTGACAGTAGAGAAAAAGCAAAAAGAACTATAATGGCCGGCTTAGTACTAGTTGACGATGAAGTCGTAGATAAAGCAGGGACTAAGGTTGATATATCTAAGGAGATAAGAATAAAAGGAAATCCTATACCTTTTGTCAGCCGTGGTGGATTGAAATTAGATAAGGCATTAAAAGAATTCGATATAGATTTAAATGGCAAAACAGCTTTAGACATAGGAGCATCAACTGGTGGTTTTAGTGATTGCATGTTACAAAACGGAGTATCGAAAATATTTGCAATAGATGTGGGCTATGGTCAATTAGACTGGAAGATAAGAAGCGATAAGAGAGTAGTAGCTATGGATAGAACTAATATTAGAAATGTAGAGTTTGAAGACATAGGTGAACTTGTAGATTTTGCTAGTATAGATGTGTCTTTTATATCCTTAAAATTAGTCCTACCCGTAGTTAAAAAATTGACTAAAGAAGAGGCTGAAATAGTAGCTCTTATAAAACCGCAATTTGAAATAGGTAAGGACAGAGTCGGGAAAAAGGGAATAGTAAAGAATATAGAAGATCATAAAGATGTGATACTAGATATAAATAGTTTTTGCAAAGAAAATGATTTATTTATACATGACCTAACTTACTCTCCAGTAAAAGGTGCAGAAGGAAATATAGAGTATTTAGCTCATATAAAAAAATATAGATCTAAAAACTTAAATACGGAAGAACTTTTAAAAAAGATAGTTGAAGAATCACATGAATATTTAAAATAATATAGAATAAAACTTAGAAAGGTGGTGAATCTGTTACTCAATGTCAAAATTGAGAGTAGCAGAGGTGCAATGAGAAAGTATGCTAGACAAGCAAAGATACTTGAACTTATAGAGACACATGAGATTGAAACACAGGAGGAGTTAGCTGAATGCTTGCATAGATCAGGAACAAAAGTTACTCAAGCTACAGTTTCTAGAGATATAAGAGAGCTTCAATTAGTAAAAGTTGCTACAAAACATGGGAAATATAAATATGCAGTTATGGATAGCAATAATGAAGGAACGGCAGATAGACTCGTAAAAATATTGAAGAATTCATTATTATCAGTTAATACTGCTAATCAATTGATAATAATTAAGACAATACCTGGGGCAGCCCAGATATGCGCCTCGGCAATTGATAATATTGTTACTGACGGTATTATGGGAAGTATTGCAGGAGACGATACTATATTCGTTGCTATAAGTGATTTTGCAAATATCAATGAAATAGCGGATAAATTTAAAGGCTTACTCAATTAAAAAGGATTATGATAATATGATAATAGAACTTATGGTAGAAAACTTTGCAATAATTGATAAAATTAATATTAATTTTTCTGAAGGATTAAATATAATAACAGGAGAAACTGGTACTGGTAAATCAATTATAATCGATGCCATAAACTTATTACTTGGCAATAGAGCCGATAAATCTTTGATAAGATATGGAAAAGAGAGTTCTCTAATAGAAGCTTCCTTTAGCATCCCTGATGATGATAAAAATTTCATAAATATGGCTAAGGAATATGGGATAAAAATTGATGCTGATAAAATAATAGTTATTTCAAGAGAATTACATTCTAATGGTAGAAATATATCTAGGATAAATGGGAGAATTGTAAATCTATCGATATTAAAATCAATAGGATTAAATCTATTAGATATACAGGGACAGAATGAAAATCAAAAATTATTGAAAAGAGATGAACAGATTTTAATATTAGATAATTTAATTGAAAAGAAATATAAGATATTAAAAGAGGATATTCGTAATGAGTATAAGGAATTAAATGGATTGAAAAAGAAATTTAATGAGCTTGATATAGATGAGATGAAGAAGGAAAGAGAAATGGAGATACTCAATTATCAAATATCTGAAATAGAAGAGGCATCTTTAAAAGAAGGAGAAGATGAAGAGCTTCTTCAGCGCTATAAACTATTAGAAAAAAGTAATGATATAAAGAAAGTAATATTTGAATCAGAAGTCTTATTTAATGGAGATGGATATAGCGATGGAATAATAAATAGACTCTATTCAATTGGAAACGAACTCAGTGTATTATCGGAAGCAGATAAGAATTTAAAGAATTTTTCAGAGGAGATCTTAAATAGCTATTATAATCTAGAAGAAATTAGCAGGGATATGAGCTCTTATGGAGCTAGTATAGATACATCGCAGGAAGAATTAGACTATATATCTAATAGAATAGATAGTATAAACTCATTAAAAAGAAAATATGGGAATACTATATCAGATATAAATACTTATAGAGATAAGATGGAAGAAGAATTAACTGAATTAGAAAATATTGATAAACAGATAGAAGATATAAAGAAGAAGATAAATAATATAAGTGAAAAGCTATTAAAAAAATCTGAAGAGCTATCAATAGAGAGAAAGCGAGTTGCTAAAGTTTTAAAAGACAAGATTGAATCTGAATTAAACGAACTAAATATGAAAGATTCAAGATTTGAGGTGGATTTTGAAAACAGAGAAGCTCCTAATGATAAAGGTATTGATGATATAGAATTTATGTTATCTGCTAATATCGGACAACCTATTAGGGCTATTAATAAAGTAGCTTCAGGTGGCGAGCTTTCAAGACTAATGCTTGCTTTTAAAAATATCATCAATGAAAAAAACGATCTATCGACATTGATATTTGATGAGATAGATACTGGGATAAGTGGAAGAACAGCACAATTAGTTGGTGAAAAAATATATAGAGTATCGAAGAAAAATCAAGTAATATGTATAACGCATTTGCCACAGATAGCAGCTATGGCTGATCACCATTTTTTAATAAATAAAGAATTGAAAGATGGAATGACTACAGCAAATATTAGAGAATTAGAATATAGTCAAAGAATTGATGAAATTGCTAGACTTACTGGTGGTGTGAGTGTAACTGATAGCACTAAGAGGCATGCAGAAAATATGCTCGAACTTTCTAAAAAAATTCGAGAAGATTAAAGGATGATTTACTTGTCTAAAAAAAAAGAGAAATTATTAATAGTTGATGATAATCTAGATATATGTAAAATTCTCAGCAAATTAGTATCTGAATCTGAGGATTTTGAATTAGCAGGAGTTGCTAATGATGGCATTATGGCTTTAGATATGATGAGGTCACAAGATTACGATATAATCATCCTAGATCTAGCTATGCCAAAACTTGATGGACTTGGATTATTGCAAAGGATGGAAAGAATATATACAGATAGAATGAGGCCGACTGTTATAATATTTTCAGCAATAGGACAGGATGAAGTGACTTTAAGGGCTATGGAACTAGGTGCAGATTATTTTATAATAAAGCCGTTTAATTTAAAAGAACTCATTCAAAGAATGAAAGAAATACATTTTGATAAGAGAAGAAAGTACTTTCGCAATGCATCAGATATTTTGATGGAAATAGGTGTGCCTATGAATCTAAGCGGATATATATATTTAAGAGAAGCTATTGAAATTGTTAGAGATGAAGAGAGCTTTTTGAAATCGATTAATAAGGGATTGTATAAGAAAATAGCAGAGATTCATAAGACTACTCCAAGTAGAATAGAGAGAGCTATACGTCATGCAATAGCCGTAGCTTGGGAAAGAGATGCAGATAAGAAATTAAAGGAAATAATGGATAAAGAGATTAGATTTAAACGCTATAGACCGAGTAATTCAGAACTGATAGCAGTTCTAGCTGATATTATGAGATGAATGGTCAATATATAGAAGAATATTTTAGAAATATGCTATAATATAAAATATATTATAGATTGTAAGAAGTGAGGTAAATCATGAATGTAAAGGGAACTATTGGGAAGGATAGAAGAACTAAAGATCTAGCTAAGCGAATAAAACCGGGAGAGATAGCAGTTATAAACCATTTAGATATTGATGAAGTTGCGGCGCATTCTCTTGCAGAAGCTAAAATCTCTGCAGTTTTAAACTTTGACAGTAGTATAAGTGGTAGATATCCTAATCAAGGTCCTGGTATCCTTTTAGAAGAAGGGATTCCTCTTTTCGAATCGAAAGATATTGAAATCTTTGATAAGCTTGAAGAGGGCAAGATATTAAAAATTCTTGATAATGGAGATATGCTCTATGAAGAAGAAGTAATAGGTAGAGCTGAATACTTAGATAGAAAGAAAATAAATGAAAGGTTGAAAATAGGCTATAATAATATAGAAAATGAACTCGACTTTTTTATTGATAATACATTGATGTATGCAAAGAAAGAAAAAGATTTAGTTCTTGGGAATATTGAGATACCTGATATCGACACTGATATTGCAGGAAGAGATGTACTAGTTTTAGTAAGAGGAAATAATTATAAAAGAGATTTAAAAGCCGTTATGAATTATATAGATGAGAGAAAACCTATATTAATAGGTGTAGATGGTGGAGGAGACGCTCTACTAGAACATGGATATGTACCAGATATCGTAATTGGAGATATGGATAGTGTCAGTGACAAATGCTTAAGAAAGTCTAAAGAATTAATCGTACATGGTTATATGGATGGAAGAGCTCCAGGGATGGATAGGATTAACGAACTTGATCTTAAAGCTAAAATATTTAAATCTTATGGAACGAGCGAAGATATTGCTCTTTTATTAGCTTATGAAAAAGAAGCAGAGTTGATTGTAGCATTAGGAACTCATTCAAGTATGATAGATTTTCTAGAAAAAGGAAGAAATGGTATGGCAAGTACTTTCTTAGTGAGACTTAAAGTTGGAGATAAATTAGTAGATGCAAGGGGTCTTAGCAAACTATATAAATCTAATTTTAATTTCAAATATCTCATAGCTATTTTTCTAACAGCTATATTACCAATTATTGTAATAGTATTATTGTCTAAACCGATTAGAGATTTAATACAATTACTACAGATAAAGCTCAGACTTACTTTAGGTGTTTAAAACTCTTTATCTATATTAGGAGGAAAAGACTGTGAATATAAGCATGAAGCACTTAGTTATAACAATTTTATCAATATTTCTTGCCTTAGCACTCGGTATTTTCATCGGAATAGTTATAAATACTGGGAATTCAATAGAAACACAGACAGGGAATATTATAAAACAGATAGAAGATCAATTGCAGTACTTAAGAGATGAGAACAATAAGAATAAAGAAAATATTAAAAGACTTGAAAAGGAAAATAATCAATTAGATTATGCCTTAGGTAATATGAGTAATAAATTAATAAATGAACAATTAACAGGAAAGACTCTTTCTATAATAAGCCTTAATGAAGATATAGATAGTGAAAATATAAAATCTATTCTAATAAATACAGGAGTAGAAATTAAATCGAATGTTAAGATAAAGAATGATTTCTATAAACAGAAGAAAAAGATAGAAGAGATATTTAAAGGCTTAGAATTAGAATATGATAATATATACGACTCAACAGCTTTAGAGCTGAGTAAAGTAGTGTTGAACTCAGAATCTTCAGATTTAATAGTTAAATTAGTAGAAAATGATTTAATTGAATTTGAAGGTGATTATTTTGGATATCCTGAAGAGGTAGTTATATTAGGAGGAAATAATACTAAGGAACTTGCTGATTCAGAATTCAAGACGAAGCTTTTTGAAAGCCTGAAAAATTCAGAAAGACCCGTTCTTGGAATCCAAGAGTCTAATATGAAAAATAGTGATATAGAAGAATTCAAGCAATATGGATTTTCGACAGTTGATAATGTAGATACGAATACAGGGAAATTAAGTATGGTTGTTGCACTTAAAGGAATTAGAGGAAATTATGGACAAAATGATTCTGATGATATTGTAGTACCAGATCTAACAATATTAGATTAGTAGGAGAAATATATGAATAAAAAAAAGAGTATCGATATTATAATACCTGCATTTAATGAAGAAGATAAAATTAAATATACATTAGATGCATTAAAGACAATAGAAAATTCTAGGATAATTCTTATAGATGATGATTCAAATGATAGAACTATTGATATAGTAAAAGGACTATCAATACCTAAATTATTATGCATAAAGCATGATACTAATAGAGGAAAAGGCAAAGCAGTAAAGACTGGTATTGAAAATTCAGACGCCGATATAATTTGTTTACTAGATGCTGATTTAGGTGATACGGCAATTGAGGCGGAGAAATTGATTGCACCTGTAATTAACAATGAAGCTGATTTTACAATAGCAAGATTTGGAAAAGCCAAGAAAAAAGGTGGATTTGGATTAGTTAAGAAACTTGCAGCTTGGGGAGTAAAACATTATACAGGAGTTGAGATGAGCACGACTCTATCTGGACAGAGAGCCTATAAAAGAGAGGTTCTAGAAGATATAAAATATATACCCGATGATTTTGGCATGGAAATAGCAATGACTGTAGAAGCGTTAATGGCAGGATATTCTTTTAAAGAAATTGATGTCAATATGACGCATTCTGAATCGGGTAGAGATTTAAAAGGATTTAAACACAGGGGAAAGCAGTTTTTAGATATATTAAAAACTATAATAAAATTAAAATCTAAATGCAGATAAGCAGTCTAGATGTCAAAACATTTAGACTGCTTATTCTAATAAAAGAGGGAAGATTTATTATGTATTATATACTTAGTTTTAGCATACCGTTGATTTTGGGCTTAATTTTATTTAAACCATTATCTAGATTATTAGAGAAAAGTGAATTCACTGAATTAAATTTCAGAGGGAAGGAAATTCCTATAGGAATGGGAATTCATTTGATTTTAGTATTTATAATAACTATACTTGGAATAGGAAGATTAATAGATATGAAGGATAGCTCATATCTACTGAGCACAGGAATTGCTTTTATGGGATTTTTAGGAATTATAGATGATTTTTTAGGAGATAAGCATTCTAAGGGATTTAAAGGTCATATAAAATCACTATTAAAAGGAGAACTTACTACCGGAGGATTGAAAGCTATAGGAGGTTTTGGTATAGCCTTTTTATTATCGATAAATATGAAGAATACTGATATTGGAGAAATAATTTTGAATACATTTTTAATAGCATTATTTGCAAATATTATAAATCTATTCGATTTAAGACCTGGGAGGGCTTCAAAAGCATTCATATTCTTCCTATTGATATTTGCCATAATGTTAAAAGATAATAGCTACTATAATTATATATTAATATTTCTTGGTGGAATAATAGCTTATATAAATAAAGATTTAAAAGCATTAGTTATGTTAGGTGATACAGGAGCTAATGCTATGGGTATATCTCTAGGTATTCTAGCTGCAATATCGTTAAATATTGAAATTAAAATAGGACTTTTATTATTTTTAATAATATTAAATTTAGTATCAGAATTTGTTTCTTTCACAAAGATAATTGAAAGAGTGAAAATATTTAAATTCATAGATGAACTGGGGAGAAAATAAATGATATCTTATAATATGGGATCAATAGAATCAATAAAAGAAGAAGATGAAAATATTCAATGGCTAAGAGTTAAAATAGATGGGAAATCATATAATGCTGTAAACTATATAGACCTTATAGGCAGAGTAGATATTAATGATCAGGTAGTACTAAATACAACAGCAGTTGAATTAGCCTTAGGAACTGGCGGAGAACATTTTGTTATGGCAAATATCACTGCTAAAAATAGAGAGCTTAATTCTAATGACCATATAATGAAATTAAAATATACACCTGTACAAACACAGGTTTTATCAGTTGAAGCTCAAGAGAGTGAATATCACGATGAAATAAAGAATTTTAAATCATTAGATAATTCAATATTCATAATAGGGACATTGCATAGCAATTTGATGCCAATAGCATCTTATATTAAGAAGAACAGACCGGAGACTAGAATAAATTATATTATGACTGATGGTGGTGCTCTGATTTCATCTTTTAGCAAGAATATAAAGGAATTAAAAGAAAAGAATATAATAGACAATGTAATAACTGCTGGGAATGCGACTGGAGGAGATTATGAAGCTATTAATATATATACTGCCATTATATTCTCTAAAGAAGTACTTAAATCTGATATAAGTATAATTGCTATGGGACCTGGAATAGTAGGAACAGGAACGCAATATGGATTTAGTGGTGTTGAACAAGGGTATATATCTGATGGAGTAATATCTTTAGGTGGAAGATCTATATTAGTGCCTAGAATATCTTTTTCTGATAAGAGAAAGAGGCATAATGGCTTATCTCATCATAGTATTAGTATCTTCAGAGATTTAGCTACTAAAAGTGCAGATATAGTATTTCCAATTTTAAATAGCTCTCAAGATGAATATATTAAAAATCAGATAGAAGAAAATGGCATTTCAAAAAGACATAATATAGTGTTTGAAAAAGCTGATGATTTAAGAGATACTATAGGATATTATAATATTAATCCAAGAACGATGGGAAGAGGCTATGAAGACGATAGAGCTTTTTTTGATACATTGGCTTCTGTAGCGAAATACTCTATAAAGCTCTTAGATAGATTATAAGAGGAGAGATAAAATGCGAGAAAAAGTGATGAGTTCAGAGATAAAGTATAGAGGAAAAATATTGAATTTGAGAATTGATGAAATAGAAACTAAAAATGGAAAGAAATCTAAGAGAGAAATTATTGAGCATAAGGATGCTGTAGCTATACTTGCAATAAATGAAGAAGAAGAGATAATTTTAGTAAGGCAGTATAGAATTGCAGTAGACGATGCAATATTAGAATTGCCTGCCGGTTTAATTGAGGATGGAGAGAGTGAAGAAGCGGCAGCAAGACGAGAATTAAGAGAAGAAACAGGATATACTGCTAATAGAATGGAAAAGATGCATACATTTTATAGTTCGGCTGGTTTTTCTAATGAGAAAATTCATATATTTTTTGCAAGCGATTTAAAAAGCGGTGAAATGGATTTAGATGAAGGTGAAAATATAGTAGTTGAAAAATTCCATATAGATCAGATTAATAGATTGATTGAGGAAAATGAAGATTCAAAAACTGTAATAGCATTATTATTATATAAGGATAAATATATTGGGAATGATAAAAATGGTGAGAAATAATGATGAAGATATTTCTAAATTTTTAGAATATCTATATTATCAAAAAAATTTATCTGAAAGCACAATATACAATTACAATGTAGATATAAGAAAGTTTTTAGAGTTCATAAAGAAGGACTCAAAAAAAATTAATCAAACTGATATAATGATATTTTTATCTGATTCACAGAGAAAAGGATATAAAAATGCGACTATCAATAGAAGACTATCATCTATTAAAACTTATATGGATTATCTTTTAAATACAGGCAAAATTGAAAAAAATCCTACACTAGGTCTTAAATTTGAAAGAGAAGAAAGAAATATACCAGAGGTATTAGACTATAATGAAGTCGAGGCATTATTAGATGCTCCAGATTTAAATACAGATTTAGGAACTAGAGATAAAGCTATACTCGAACTTATATATGGTTTAGGATTAAAGGTAAGCGATATAGTAAATTTAAATATAGATGATGTAGATCTTGTGTCGGAATATATTGTTAAGAAGAGAAATGACTCAAAGATGTATATGCCGATGAATGATAAGTCGTTAAAGGCAGTAAAAGAATATATTGATTATATCAGATATACTATTGATCGAGACTCATCGGATGCATTATTCTTAAATAGATTTGGAAAAAGACTGTCTAGACAGAGTATTTGGAAAATGATTAAAGGTTATGGAAAGAAAGTGGGTATAAATAAAAATATAAATACAATAATTTTAAGGCATTCTTTTGCAGTACATATGCTAGAAAATGGTGTAAATATAGAACAGATCAAAGATATACTAGGACATGAGTCGATTGCAACGACTCAGATATATAGAAAAAAGACAGAGGAATCATTCGAAAAGGCTTTTAAAAAGCTACATCCTAGATAAAAATAAAGGAGATGAGGATATGAATGAAATAAAGAGAATTGAAAAGGCTAAACTGTTTATAGAAGAACAGATAAAGAGTAATGCAAAATTAGCAATAATTTTGGGTTCTGGTTTAGGAGATTTTGCAAAGAATTTAGAAGATAGAGAAGAAATAGATTATGCATCGATTCCAGGGTTTCCGGTTTCTACTGTAGAAGGACATGAAGGCAAATTGATTTTTAGTGAAATAGACGGGGTAGAAATCTTGATAATGAGCGGTAGATTTCATTTTTATGAAGGTTACGATATAAAGGATGTAGTTTTTCCTATAAGAGTTATTAAGGCTTTAGGAATTGAAAGTTTAATAATTACTAATGCAGCAGGCGGTGTAAATCAATCCTATAATCCAGGTGATTTTATGATTATAAAAGACCATATAAACTTTGGATTTAATAATCCTCTAATAGGACCTAATGATGAGAGCTTAGGAGTAAGATTTCCAGATATGACTTATACTTATGATAGGGAATATATAGATATAGCTAAGAGTTCGGCAGAAAATTTGAATATTGATATAAGAGAGGGAGTTTATTTTTATAATTTAGGACCTACTTATGAAACACCTGCAGAAGTTAAAATGATTTCAACTCTAGGAGGAGATTCTGTAGGAATGTCGACAGTACCTGAGGTCATAGTTGCAAGACATTCTGGTATTAGAGTTCTTGGTATATCTTGTATAACTAATATGGCAGCGGGCATATTAGAGCAGCCATTAAACCATCAGGAAGTTGTTGAAACTGGTGAGAGAGTCAAAGAGAGTTTTGAATTATTTATAAAGGATATAATATCTAAATTGGGTTAGAAATATTTAAGAGGAGAGATATTGATGAGAATATACGATATAATTGAGCGCAAAAAAAATGGGAAGAATTTGACTAAAAAACAAATAAAGTATTTCATAGAAGGCGTCACTAATGAGACTATTCCTGATTATCAGATATCTGCCCTATTGATGGCTATAAGCCTAAAAGGAATGGACGATGATGAGGTCTACTATCTGACAAAATATATATTGGAATCGGGTGAAAAAATAGATCTATTTGGAATAGATGATAAAATAGTAGATAAACACAGTACTGGTGGAATAGGTGATAAGACGACTATAATAGTTGGTCCTATAGTAGCTGCATGTGGATTAAAATTTGCTAAACTTTCAGGAAGAGGATTAGGTCTTACAGGGGGAACTATAGATAAATTAGAATCGATTAAAGGATTTAGAACTGATTTATCTTTAGATGAATTTATAGAGAGTGTAAAGAAGTATGGATTATGTATAAGTGGGCAAACAGGAAATATAGTGCCTGCGGATAAAAAGCTCTATGCAATTAGGGATGTAACAGCAACTGTAGATAGCATTCCCCTTATAGCTGCTAGTATAATGAGTAAGAAGCTAGCTCTTAATTCTGATAGCATATTTATAGATGTTAAAGTTGGAATAGGTGCATTTATGAAGACTATAGATGATGCTAGAAAACTTGCTAATACATTGGTTAAATTAGGAGAAAGGTTCGATAGAGAAGTAGTATGTTATCTTACTAATATGGATGAGCCTTTAGGTCTTGCTATTGGCAATTCAGTTGAGATATATGAAGCTATTGATGTCTTAAAGAATAAAGGACATTATTCCATAGTCGAATTTTGTATAGAACTATCTGCAGAGCTTTTATTATTAGGTGAAATAGTTAATAGTATAGAAGAGGGAAGAAAGATTGTAAAAGAGAAGATTGAAAATGGAGAAGCTTATGAGAAGTTCGTAGAAATGGTAGAGAATCAAAATGGAAGTATTGATGATATACCTAGATCTGATTTTGTTCTAGAATTAAATTCAGAAGAAGAAGGATATATATATAAAGTGAATGCAAAGACTGTTGGTGAGGCAGCGATGATTCTTGGATCTGGAAGAGAGAATAAAGATGATCAGATAGATCATACTGTGGGCATAATATTAAATAAGAAAGTTGGAAGTAGAGTTAAAAAGGGAGAAAAGCTCGCATATATACACACTAATTCTTTTGAAAAAGGCGAATTAGCAAAGAATATACTTATGGAAGCATTTAGTATAAGTGTAGAACATTCTGATATAGCAGATTCTATAATAGAAAAGATAAAATAATCAATTTAGGAAGTGAAATATATGGGTTTGATGGGAAGTGAAAATATATCACAAGCTATAATAGGTTTTTTGACTTATTTGCCAGGCCTACTTATAGCGATAAGCTTTCATGAATTAGCACATGGATATATGGCTTATCTACAAGGAGATGATACTGCTAAATTACAAGGAAGGTTAACTATAGATCCATTAGCACATATCGATCCAATAGGATTTCTTATGCTTATTTTTGTTGGTTTTGGATGGGCAAAACCTGTTCAAATCAATTACAATAATTTGAAAAATGGAAGATTGAGTGTATTCCTGGTATCGATAGCAGGTGTTACGGTTAATTTTATCATAGCTTTTTTAGCTACATTCCTATTACTGTTCTTGCATAATATAGGGGCGCATCCAATAATATTCGATATGGTAAGATATCTAGTCATGTTCAATATAGTTCTAGGTGTTTTTAATCTAATACCAATACCTCCATTAGATGGCTCTAAAGCATTAGGAAGTCTATTGCCTTATAAATGGGAATTAAAATTAATGCAGTTTGAAAGATATGGATATATTTTTTTAATAGTTCTATTGATAACAGGAGGTATTTCAAAAATACTTGGACCTATAGTGTATTTAATATCAAATTTATTTATCAATATAGCTTCTATAATAATATAGATAATTAGAATTGGGGATGGATTTTTTCTATCCTCATTTTATTTTATATAAAGTAATAAAGATAGATATCTGATATAATATACTATATTGTATATTAATAAAACGGTTTTGGAAGGAAGTACTATGTATAATATTGATATTGAAGAATTTCAAGGACCTCTTGAATTATTAAACCATCTGATTGAAAAAAATAAAATAGATATATACGATATTCCCATATCGGAGATAACGGATCAATATATAGAATATATTGAAGCTATGAAGGTTTTAAATCTTGAAATAACTTCAGAGTTCATAGTTATTGCTTCGAATCTTTTATATATAAAATCAAAGATCTTATTACCAAAGGCAGTTGAAGAGGAAGATCCTAGAGAAGAACTAGTGAATAAGATATTAGAATATAGAAAGTATAAATTGGTATCTGAGCAGATAAGAAAGAGGTTTGAAATTAACTCTAAAATATATTATAAATTAAAAGAAGATATGGATTATATCGAAGAAGATAGTGAATTAGATTTTGATCTACAAGGACTTTTAGATGCATATAGGAGAGTTCTTGATAATATATCGTTGAAAGAGAAAAAAGAAGGTAAAGAAAGAGAAGAGAGTTTATTAGAAAATATAAGAAGAGACGAATTTTCAGTCGAGGAAGGAATAGATTTCGTTATTCGAAAACTGAGAATTTATAAGAATTTAGAATTCTCTGAATTGTTTGAAAAGAAGACTAATAAATATAGAATAGTGACAATATTTATGGCTATTTTAGAGCTTATTAAAGAGAGAAAAATTGAAGTCAAACAGAGCACTTTATTTGGAGAGATAAGAATTACTGCTCTTGATATTCTATAAGCTGAAATAGAGGTGAGGATTTGGATTTAAAAGAGAAAAAGGCATTGATTGAAGCTTTACTTTTTACATGGGGAGATCCTCTTCATATAAGAGAAATTGAAAAGGTTTTAGAAATACCCCAGAAGGATATAAGAAAACTATTAGATGAAATGATAGAAGAATTCGATTATAATAGAAGAGGAATACAGATAATCAAGGTTGAAAACTCATATCAAGTAGGAACTAGACCAGAACATTATGAATATATTAAAAGATTGAATCCTCCTAAGAAATCAGACAGTCTATCTAATGCGGCCTTAGAGACATTATCTATTATAGCTTATAAGCAACCAGTTACTAAATTAGAGATTGAAGATATTAGAGGAGTTAAATGTGATAAGTCTATACAAACTCTTTTAGATAAAGAACTTATAAAAGAAGCAGGAAGATTAGATAAAACAGGAAAGCCTATAATATACGCTACGACTGATGATTTTCTTAAAGCATTTGGATTTCAATCATTAAAAGATCTACCTATATTAGAAGATGAGAGCAATTTAGAGTATTATGATTTTGATAATAATAAAGGTGAAAAATAAGGGGTGTGAGTATTGAATATATTAGTTACTAATGATGATGGAATTAATAGTGAAGGTATAAAGATTTTAGCTAATTTAATGAAACCATTTGGTAATGTCTATGTAGTAGCACCAGACTCTGAAAAAAGCGCAGTTGGACATGGTATAACTACACATAGACCTTTGAGAATAAAGAAAATGGATAATTACTTATCAGGAGTAAAACTTGCATATCAAGTTTCTGGAACTCCAGCCGATTGCGTGAAAATGGGTATAGAACATATTTTAGATATTCATCCAGACCTTTTAGTTTCTGGAATAAATTTTGGACAGAATTTAGGGACAGATGTACTATATTCTGGTACTGTTTCAGCAGCCATAGAAGGCTCAATTAATGATATCAGTCTATGCATGGCATTCTCGCTAACTGGAAGAGCTAAGATGAATTACGATGCAGCAAAAGCTTATATACCTAAGATAATCTCTACGGCTATTGCAGATAGTTTTAGAGGAACTATATTAAATGTAAATATTCCGTCTGTAAATAGAGAGAATATAAATGGAGTTGCTTATACAGAATTAGGAGTACAGAAATATAGTAATGCTTTTATAGAAAGAGAAGATCCTCATGGTGGAAAGTACTATTGGATGTCTGGAGTACCTGAAAAAATGGATAATAATGAGAGAAGTGATATAGCAGCAATAGAGGATAATGTAATATCTGTAACTCCATTACAATATGATATGACTAATTATTTTCTATTAAAGCAAAAAAAAGATTTTAATCTTTAGAAACTTCAAGATAAGGTGATTTTATGGATAATGATGAGAAAATGAATAGAGGTTTGTTCACCAATATCGCTGAACAATATGAAGAATTAAGTAAGAGTCACAAGATGATTGCCGATTATTTGAATAATAATTATGATAAGGTTGCTAATATGACGGCTGCAAAACTAGCAGATATAGTTGGAATAAGTGAGTCTACAGTTGTAAGATTCGCTACAGCTATTGGCTATCCAGGATATCCTGAATTTCAAGCAGCGGTTCAAGAGCTATCAAAAAATAGATTAACAACAGTTCAAAGAATAGATATGGAAGATGATTATACAGATAAAGAATTCGATATGAATACTGTTTTAAAAAAGGATATAGATAATATAAGAGCTATACTAGATAGAGTCGATAATAAAGAGTTTAACAAAGCTATACAAATGATTATAGAATCTAGAAAAGTATATATAATTGGTCTTAGAAGCTCTAATGCTCTTGCCGAATATCTTGGATTCTATCTAAGAGTAGTTTTAGAAGATGTTCAAGTTATAAGTTTAGGTATAAGTGATGTATTTGAACAGTTAGTCAGAATAAGAGAGAATGATTTACTAATTGGTATTAGTTATCCAAGATATTCTAAGAGAACTATAGAGGCAGTAAAATATGCTAAAAATCAAGGAGCAAATATAATCGCAATAACAGATAGTGAGCTATCACCACTTAAGCGATATGCCGATTATTCACTATATGCTAAGAGTAATATGTTATCCTTTGTAGATTCATTAGTAGCTCCACTCAGTTTAATCAATGCATTAATAGTTGGAGTAGGACTTAAACAGAAGTCTCAAATCAAAGAATATTTCGATGAATTAGAGAAGATGTGGAGAACTTATAATGTCTACGATAGAATATACGATGAATAAGAAGTAGATGAATTATCTACTTCTTTTTTTAAAAAATATATCTTAAATAATCTTATCATAAATGATAATAATAAAATTAATAAAAAGAAAAATATGGGGTATAAATGATTATATTATAAGAATTATATAGGAGGAATACAAATGGTAGGAAAAGTAGAAGATAAATTAGGGAAAATTTTTAGTGGAGAAAATTATGCAGTAGTTAAAAAAGGTGGAAAAGCAGGAGATAAGATTGATAAACATCAACATCCTAATCAAGAAGTAGTATTCACTATAGTTAAAGGAAAAGTTAAAGTTTATCTAAATGATGATGAAATACATGAATTAATTCCTGGACAGGTTCTCAATTTTAAAGGAGAAAATAGCATAAATGCTGAATTCATTGAAGATGGAGAAGTTATTATAACATTGATAAATAATTAAAAAAAAAGAGGGATAATCCCTCTTTTTTATAATTTATCTGCTATTTTATAGATTAATTTTTCAGTTTCGTCCCATCCTAAACAAGGATCAGTTATTGATTTACCATAGATTTCTTGAGTAGATTGATTACCAGGTTCTAAATATGATTCTATCATCAATCCTTTAATCAAATGCTTTAAATCATTTGAATAGTTTTTGCTATGGATAACTTCCATCGCTATACGAGGTTGCTCTGAATATATTTTTTTAGAGTTTGCATGATTCAAGTCAACAATAATAGCTGGATTATCATATCCTCTTTCAGCGTATTCTTTGGCTACCAAAGAAAGATCCTCATAATGGTAATTTGGATGCGATTCTCCGTACTTATCTACAGACCCTCTTAATATGGCATGAGCCAATGGATTTCCTGTAGACTGAACTTCAAAACCATTATATACAAAATTATGTGATATATGAGCTGCTTTTATTGAGTTGAACATAACAGCAATATCTCCACTAGTTGGATTCTTCATTCCACAAGGAATATCTATACCACTTACAGTGAGTCTATGCTGCTGATTTTCAACAGATCTAGCACCAATTGCTACATATGATAGCAAATCCTGAACATATGGATAATTATCTGAATATAACATTTCATCAGCTGCAGTAAGTCCAGACTCATTTATAGCTTTTATATGCAGCTTTCTCATCCTTATCATACCTTCAGTTACATTTGGTTTTTTTGATACATCTGGTTGATGCATGAATCCCTTATAACCTTCTCCAGTTGTTCTAGGTTTATTAGTATATATTCTTGGTATCATCAATATCTTATCTTTAACCTTTTCTTGTACTTTAGCTAATCTGCTTACGTACTCACATACTGCGTCTTCTCTATCAGCAGAACAAGGTCCTATTATCAGAACGAATTTATCATTCTTGCCTTCAAAGATATCTTTTATCTCTTTATCTCTTTCCTCTTTAATTTTTTTTATTTCATCTGAAACAGGTGTTTGCTCTTTTATCTCACTAGGAGTAGGGAGCTTATTTATAAATTTGAAACTCATTTAATCCCTCCAAGTATTTTTATATTAATACAAAATAACTTATATTATTACCATTATACACTAAAAATATTATTCTGTCTTTAATTTTACTAATTATTTTTATTATTATTTCTGATTTTTAGAGTATTAGATATATCATCATTAGAAGTACCTAAATTTTCTATCTTTTCCAATAAATCATTATCATCGATACTATTATCTGAATCTGTTCTAACTCCTTTATTTACGTATTTCTCTTTAAATTGCTCAGGACTAGCCGTTTTTCTAAAATCATTTATATTATGGCAGAAAAGATTGAGTTTTCTAATTAAGTTTTCCATATTTTTTTCTAATCTTTCTTCTGTAATAGCTAATTTATCTTTTCTTCTCTTAAGTTCATCCTCTTCAATTTTAAATTCATTTAATATTTGACTTCTTTGATTTTCAGCAGATTGAACTATATTATAGGCTTCTACTTCGGCATTTTGAATTAAGGTCTTTCTTTTTTCTTCAATAGCTTCTAAAGCCTTTCTTTGTTCCTCTTCTATAGATTTATTTATTTGATCTCTTTTGTTGTAAATTTTTTGAACTTCTAATTTTTGATATTCTAATTGTTCAAAATAATAATTTATTTCTGCAGTCTTATCCTCACGTCTCTTTATCAGGGCTATAGCTATCAATCCTGGTATTATTAAGAAGGATAGAGCTGATAATGTAAATATAAACCATATAGAAAGATACCAAGGGTATTCAAAAGATGGTTTATTATATAAATATATATTATCTTCCATTTGTTCATATTGATCATAGACTTGACCTAGATTGGCCGTGTCAAATTTAGAGTCGTATTTATCCATTAAAACACCTCCATAACTATTTGGATTATCTATTATATTATAACATAGAAGATATATTATATATGAAATAGATATATGGTATGATATTATTATATTATAAATTGATTCTATAGAGATTAGTGATTTACATATATCTATGAATTATATTAATAAAGGTGATATTTGATGAAAAATAAAATTAGAAGTAGAAAAGAAATTAAAGAAATACTAGATAAGGCTGAAATACAGAAAAAAGATAAAGATAGTATGGGAAAAGCGGATAAGAAGAAATATATTTTAATATCCATTTCAATATTCATAATATTATCTATTATCATATTTAAATTTAAAAATTCAGGAACTATAGATGATGATAAATATAGAAGTGATGTAAAATCATATTTTTCTCAATTAGAGGATGTAGAGAAAAAGTACAATGAGATAAAAAAAGAAGCGCTTATAATATCAAATAAATTAGAAGAAGGTGAAGTTGACAGAAATACAGCAAAAAAAGAAATTCAAGATTTAATATATGAGTCTGAAAAAAAAGAAAAAGAGTTGAGTGTTGAAACAGAAATTGTAAAAAAAGGGGAGTATAAAAAATTAATAAGAGATTCAAAAGACAATTTATTGAATGTATTTATTAATAATCGTGAAGGTTTAGAAAACTATATTGCCTTAATTGAATTAGGGGGTAGTTCGCCATTAGAGGACCCAGCGATAATATCTAAATATGAAGAAGCCAATTCTAATTTAAATGATTATAAGACTATTAAAGAAAAAATAGAATATAAAATAAAAGCAAAAGAGT
>JAUNVB010000012.1 GCA_030537835.1 Andreesenia angusta
CTGTGGAATTAACTATGGTTTTTTATATCTGCTGTTCATTTTTCAAAATTCATCTTCTAATTTTTTCATTCTCATCTTTCGCATTCATTTCTAATGCTTACCTTATATACTATATCAATTAAGGTATATGATGTCAATAGTTTTTTTATCTTTTTAAATCTTTTTTATAAGTCTTGATCGACAATTTAGACAACTCATTTAGTCTAACATCTTTAAGATATTACTGTCAACTGTTTTTATAATTTTTTCATTTAATATTTTCCTCTTTTAATTTATATATGATTCTATATATCTTTTAATCTCATTATATAAGAATCTAAATTTCATTATTTTAGAATTCAATATAATAGATTAAAGCCTCTACCGTTTACAGTAGAGGCTAATGAAAATGAATAGTATTGAAAAGTTGATAAGCTAGTCTTTTATATGTTTTCATCCCTATCCCCTGAATAATAAGTATATATTTATCCAAATACACTCCCCAATATATTTGCATTCATTCTATTATATTCAAGGACTTTTTTCCATCAACTCTTCAATACAATTATACATCAAAGTCTTTATATAATCCATATCTAAATTTAAGTTTTTAATATTTCGAATAATGGACAAAATAAAACCGAGACTATTATGCCTCGGCTTTATATTGTATTTATAGTAAATAATTGTCATCTTCCCAGCTTATTAAGCTCTCAGGATCCATATTCGTATCTCTTCCTTCTTCTGGTAGATCCTTTGCTGATTCTGGATCTGCTGGTTCTGTTGGCTTATTTAGATCTGAATTTCTTGCATTGTCTTTTTCCCATTCTTCTCTACTCTTAGATTCCATAGGAGTTAAATCTACATCATTAATATCTATCCCTAATGCTTTTGCTACTCCTTTTCCATAATCTGGATCAGCCTGATAACAGTGATTTATATGACGATATTTTATTTGCAATGTTGAATCTCCCATATTTCTGGCAGTATTCTCACATAGAACTAATTGCTGCTCTTCAGTCATAGCTCTATATAATTGACCTGTTTGTGTGAAATAATCATTGTCATCTTCTCTAAAATCGTATCTGAAAACATCTCCTTCAGTAGATTGCTTTGGTTCAATCATTTCAGGATGATCTTTCCAATTACCATAACTATTCGGTTCATAGTGATTTTCGCTTCCTAAATTCCCATCTACTCTCATCATTCCATCACGATGGAAAGCATGAGGACATCCAACGCCTTTTGGTGAATTTACAGGTATCTGATGGTGATTCACTCCTAATCTATATCTCTGTGCATCTCCATAAGAGAATAACCTTCCTTGAAGCATTCTATCAGGAGAGAAGCTGATACCAGGTACTACATTTGCAGGATTAAATGCTGCTTGTTCAACATCTGCAAAATAATTTTCTGGATTCCTATTTAATTCAAAATATCCAACTTCTCTAAGCGGATAATCTTTCTTCGGCCACATTTTAGTTAAATCGAATGGATTTGTTTCCATCTTATCCGCTTCTTCTTCAGTCATTATCTGAACATACATCTTCCATTTAGGATACATTTCTTTTTCTATAGCTTCATATAGATCTCTTTGATGACTCTCTCTATCCATAGCTATAACTTGCTCTGCTTCCTGATCAGTTAAGTTTAAAATTCCTTGTTGAGATCTAAAATGGAATTTAACCCAAACTCTTTCATTTTTATCGTTTATAAAACTATATGCATGACTACTAAATCCGTGCATATAACGATAAGATGATGGTATTCCTCTATCACTCATAGTTATTGTAACCTGTAATAGAGCCTCTGGCAATGATGTCCAAAAATCCCAGTTCGTATTCGGACTTCTCATATTCGTTCTTGGATCTCTTTTAACTGCATGATTTAGATCGATAAATTTCATTGGATCTCTAAAGAAAAATACTGGTGTATTGTTTCCAACTAAATCCCAATTACCTTCTTCTGTATAAAATTTTAGTGCAAATCCTCTTATATCTCTCTCTGCATCTGCAGCTCCTCTTTCTCCTGCAACTGTAGAAAATCTTGCAAACATATCTGTTTTCTTTCCTACCTCTGAGAATATTTTAGCTTTAGTTAAATCTGTAATATCATGAGTTACAGTAAAAGTTCCAAAAGCTCCAGAACCTTTAGCATGCATTCTTCTCTCAGGAATAACTTCCCTATCAAAATGAGCTAATTTCTCTATAAGCCAAGCATCTTGTAATTGAATAGGGCCTCTCGCTCCTGTAGTCATAGAGTCTTGATTGCTATAAACTGGTGCTCCTGCCGCAGTTTTTAATGAAGGATCTTTTCCCTTCGTATCATTTTTACTTGCTAGATTATCACCTAATCCATTTTTATCCATCGGATTCTTCATTTTTTTCCTCCTATAACAAATCATTAATTCTTTTAAAATTAAAAATAAAGATATTAAAAAATATCTTTATTTTTATAGTTTATTTATTTAAGAAAACTCTTTATAGTCTTTATAACTTCTCCAATTATTTCAGCGTAATAAGTAATATCTGCTAAACCTGTTTTTAAGCTAACACTAGTATCTTCAACACTTTCTTTTATAACTTCTACAGTATCACCTATATCATCTACTCCTCTATTAACTGTCCTTGTTATACTATTAACATTTGAAGTTATCTCACTCACATCTCTAGTAATATAACTTACATTCTTAGTGATTCTAGGTATACTAGGTTGTATATCATCTAATGTATCTTTTACTTCTTCTGTTATTCTATTAACATTCGAACTTATCTGAGGTACTTCTTCTAAAACAGCGTCAATATTTGGTTGATTCTTTTCTACAATCCCATTTACTTTTTTTACTACTCCTAATAGATTCTTTACAAAAAGTATTAGCACTATCAGTAATATAGCGCCTAAAGCGTATAGTATAAATTGGAGTAAATCTCCTACCATTATAGTATTTTCCATATTATATTATTTTTTCGCTCCATTTTTTTCATCAGTTTTTTCTACTTTTTTCGCTGTCTTTTCTGCCTCTTTTTTAGCTTCATCCTTTATTTCACTTGCATTTTCTTTAATATCTTCTACATTCTCTTTTATTACATCGCTCTCTTTAGCTTCTTTTAATCCTTCAGCTATTATATCTTTTTTTGCTTTTAACTCTTCTTTCTTAGCTTTTACATTTTCTTTAGTCTTCTCAGCAACTTCTTTTGCTTTTTCTACAGAGTCTTGAACACCTTTTTTAACCTTTTCTTTTCCATCCTTTGCTGCATCAGCTATATCTTCTCTTGTTTCCTTTCCAGATTTAGGTGCTAATAAAACTCCTCCTAATGCTCCTAATGCTGCTCCTACTGCAACTCCAGCCGCTGCTTTTTTTCTTACTTCTTTTCTTCTTCTATTTCTAATCGCTCTTAACATTTTAAGTCACTCTCCCTTTAAAATTCGTCTAAGTATAATATACCCAGTAGATTTTCATTTAATCAAATTCATTAATATTTTTTAAACAATTTACTCTAATTTGATGCAATTTCTTCTCTGTTATTATCCTATAATAGAGATTAAAAAACTGAGATTAGAATATAGTATCTATCTCAGTTTTTTATAATAAAACAAATTTAATACATCTTTGCTCCTGCTGGTATTTTCGAGCTTAGCATTATGAGGTTTAATTTTTCTTTACCATCTTCTTCATGAATAGCAGAGATAATCATTCCTTCAGAATCAATTCCCATCATCTTCCTTGGTGGAAGGTTACAGATAGCAAGCAATGTCTTACCAATTAGATCTTCTGCATTATAATTTTCTTTAATTCCACTTAAAATAATTCTCTCTTTATCTGAGCCATCATCTAATGTAAATTTTAAAAGCTTCTTGCTCTTAGGTACTTCTTCACAATTAAGAACTTTGACTGCTCTATAATCAGATTTGCAAAATGTTTCAAAGTCAATCGTATCTTCGAATAAAGGCTCTACTTTCACCTTAGAAAAATCTATTTCTTCTAAATTCATTTCGGATTCATCAAAAGATTCTAAATCCTCTTTTGAATCTATGATATCACTCTTTTTATCGTCTATAGGCTTCATAGTCGGGAATAAAAGCACATCTCTTATAGAAACTTGATTCGTAAGTATCATAATCAATCTATCTATACCTATACCAAGACCTCCAGTAGGTGGTAATCCTACTTCTAATGCATTAATAAAGTCCTTATCCATCATATGAGCTTCATCATTCCCTTGTTCTCTTTCAGTTAATTGAGATTCGAATCTTTCCTTCTGATCAATAGGGTCATTGAGCTCAGAGAATGCATTTGCTATTTCCCAAGAGTTCATAAATGCTTCAAATCTATTAGTTATCCTCTTATCATCTTTATTTCTTTTAGCTAAAGGTGATACTTCAACTGGATGATGAAGTATGAATGTTGGCTGTTCTAAATGCTCTTCACAGAATTCTTCAAAGAATTCATTTATTATATGACCTCTAGTGCTATTCGCTTTAGTAAGTTCTATGCCTTTTTCTTTTGCGATTTTTATAGCTTCTTCATCCGTTTCTATCTTAGAAAAATCTACACCTGCATATTCCTTTACTGCATCTTCCATACTTATTCTCTTCCATGGCGGAGTCAAATCAATTTCTTTCCCTTGATAATCTATCTTAGTTTTGCCAAGAACTTTCTCAGCCACATAGGCTACTAAATTTTCTGTAATATCCATCATATCATTATAATCGCCATAAGCTTGATACAATTCCATAGCAGTATATTCAGGATTATGCTTCATCGACATCCCTTCGTTTCTAAACATTCTGCCCATTTCATAAACTCTATCAAAACCACCTACTATAAGTCTCTTTAGATATAATTCATTTGCAATCCTTAGATACATATCTATATCTAAAGTATTATGATGGGTTATAAACGGCTTTGCAGCCGCTCCTCCAGCTATAGTATTCAATATAGGTGTTTCGACTTCTAAAAATCCTCTATCATCAAGAAACTCTCTTATAGCTTTAATTATCTTAGATCTCAATACAAAAGTCTTTTTTACTTCTGGATTGACTATTAAGTCTACATATCTCTGACGATATCTAAGATCAGTATCTCTTAAGCCATGAAATTTTTCGGGCAATATCTGTAAAGATTTTGAAAGCAATTTGATCTCACTTACTCTTACCGATATCTCTCCTGTTTTAGTCTCAAAAACTTCACCTTTGATTCCAATAATATCTCCAATATCATAAGTTTTATACTCTTCATAAGAATCTTTTCCGATATTATCAATCTTTATAAATAATTGTATTCTTCCCTTACTATCCTGCATATCAACGAAACTTACTTTACCATGACCTCTTTTAGACATGATTCTACCCGCCATAGAAACTACTTCTCCATTATAGTCTCCAAAAGCATCCTTTATATCTTCGCTATAATTTTTCACATCATAAGTTTCAACTTCATAAGGATCTCTATTTTGAGATTTGAGTTCTTGTAATTTTTGTCTTCTAAGCAGAAGCATTTCATTTAAATTATTTTCTTCTGACATTCAAAACCCTCCAAAACATTATTTAATATTTCTATATAAATTCTATTTATTTACTTTTATTGAAAGAACTTTATATCTAGCTACCCCATCCGGAACTGCAACTTCGACAATCTCACCAATTTCTTTTCCTATTAGAGCCTTTCCAACAGGAGATTCATTAGATATCTTTCCTTCACATGGATCTGCTTCTGCTGATCCAACTATAGTATATTCTATCTCTTCATTATAGTCTAAATCTTCTAATACAACTTTAAGTCCTACATTTACAGTTTCAATTGATATATCATCTTCATCTATTACTCTTGCATTTCTAAGCATAGCTTCTAATTTAGATATTCTCTCTTCAAGCCAAGCCTGCTCATTCTTTGCTTCATCATATTCAGAGTTTTCACTTATATCACCAAATGCTAATGCCTGTTTTATTCTCTCAGCAACTTCTCTTCTCTTAACAGTTTTTGCTTCTTCTAACTCATTTTCTATATTCTTCAATCCCTCACTTGTCAGGAGTATTTCTTTATCCATATCCATATTTAATCCCTCCATTTTCTCATCTTTTTATTATTCATCATAAAAAATCTATATATTCAAATAAGTGTCTTTATAATTAAGTAGTATTTCTCTTATACTTTTTCTATCCGTTGCTCTATTGATTCTATCTCTTATTTCTGATGAACTTCTCAAGCCTTTTAAATACCACGCTATATGTTTTCTAATCTCCATACTTCCTATTCTCTCTTTTTTATCTTTAGTCAAATAATCTAAATGCTCTAAACACATATCAATTTTTTCTATTGCTGTTGGCATTGTATAGAGTCCATTTTTTAAATAGTTCCATCCCATATCGAATATCCAGGGATTTCCTTTTGCACCTCTGCCTATCATTACAGCATCACATTTGGTATATTCAATCATAGATTTTATATCTTCTGGTGCAAATATATCTCCATTTCCTATAACTGGTATTTCAAGATTCTCTTTTATAGCTTTTATTATATCCCAATCTGCAAGCCCTGTGTAAAATTCTTCTCTAGTTCTTCCATGAATTGTAATTGCATCAGCTCCAGACTCTTCAATTATTTTCGCTATTTCTAATGCATTCAAGAGATTATCATCCCAACCTTTTCTGATTTTTACTGTAATAGGCTTTATCGAAACCGACTTTGCAGCCTTTACTATCTCTCTTATCAATTCAGGATTTTTCATCAATGCGCTTCCATCCCCATTTTTCACAATCTTAGGTGCAGGACAGCCCATATTTATATCGATTAAAGCAAATTCGTCTCTATTATTAAGTTTATCATAAATTACAGATTTTATGATTTCACTATCTGAACCAAATATCTGTAAAGCAATTGGCTGTTCATCTTTATCTACTTTCATTATTTCTTCAGTTCTCATATCGCCATAGTAGAGGCCCTTTGCGCTTACCATCTCTGTATATAGAAGACCTGCATTCTTCTTCCTACAAATCTTTCTATAAGAGGAATCCGTAACCCCTGCCATAGGTGCTAAAAATATATTATTGTCTATTTCTAATTTCCCTATTTTCAATATCGATTCCTCCATTCAAAAGTATAATTCAGAAGACCCTTCCTTTCTGAATTAATTCAATTCATATATCTTTCTAAGTCCCTCTAATGTTATCTGCTTATCAACATAATCTATCGTTTCCGACTCTTCTTTTATTAACTCTGATAGACCACCTGTCGCTATTACAAATTTAATATCATCTTTCATCTCACTTTTTATTCTATTTACTATATAATCTACCATTCCAACCTGCCCATATATTATGCCTGATTGTATACTCTTAATCGTGTTCTTACATATGACAGTTGATGGCTTAATTAAATCTACTTTAGGGAGTTTCGAAGCATGAGTAAATAGGGCATCTGTCGATATATTTATTCCCGGAGCAATAGCCCCTCCTAAATAATCTCCATTAGAATCTACTACACAAAAAGTCGTAGCAGTTCCAAAATCAACAATTATAAGGGGCCCTCCATATTTTTCAAATGCTCCTATAGCATTAACTATTCTATCTGCCCCGACCTCTTTGGGATTATCGTATCTTATATTGATTCCAGTTTTGATTCCAGGTCCTACTACTAGAGGCTTTAAATTAAAGTATTTCAAAGCCATTTCTTCTAATAAAATCATAACATTTGGAACTACTGAAGATATAACTATAGATGATATTTCTCGATGTGATATCTTTTCATAATCAAAACACTGTCTTATCAATATACCATATTCATCAGCCGTCTTATTATAATCCGTTGAAATTCGCCAGCTCTTTATTAAGTTTTTCTCTTTATATATTCCAAATACTATATTAGTATTTCCCACATCAAAAACTAGTATCACTTATATATTTCCTCCAAATATTTATAAATTTTTAATCTTCGACATTGTCGCTGTCGTTATTATCGCTGCTACTATCATTTCTGGAACTCCATTACTAAGCCCTATACCTATAACACCTTTTCCAACTAATGATGAACCACCTAATAAATTGGCTAGCTCTCTTCCATAGAAAAAATAAAGTCCTGATAAAAATCCAATGGTATTAGTTAGTGAACCTAATGCTGCTGGTATAGAGTATTTCAAAATTTTACTACTGCTATTTTGAAATGCCATATATGAATATCCCGTTACTACTCCAATCAAAACTCTAGGTAATATAGATATCAATGGATTATATAGAGCTGGTGATATTACAGTAGGTGCGATTATCGCTCTTATAAGACTGACTATGCCAAATATCAATCCAACGGAAGCTCCAACCGTCACTCCCCCATATATAGCTCCAATTATAACAGGTATATGCATTATAGTAATGCTTATTGGTCCTAAAGGTATAAATCCAAGTGGAGTCATTCCCAAAACTGCTGATAGTGCTCCTAGAACACCTATTATAGTCAGAGATTTTAGTGAAAGCTCTTTTTGCATTTAAAATACCTCCTTTTAAAATATTTAATTTTTACCCTATCTATTATCATGTTTTTTTTGATTTTAGTCAAGTCAGACGACCTAGTTAAATATAAGAATTTTCTCCTCTTACAGATATTTCTCCAGATATTATAGTTTCTCTATTCCCATTCATATCTTCTACTATTAATCCCCCTTCTTCATCTATATCTATTGCCTTTTTTAATTCTTCTTTACCCTTCTTTATTATTCTTATCTTCTTTCCCAATACTGCAGAGTTTTCTCTACATATATCTATGGATTTCTCAATATTCTTATTATCTATAAACTCCTTATAAAGCATTTCAAAATTTTTCAATAGATTTACTAATAATTCTTTTCTATCTAAATCTTCAATATTTTCTCTTAATCCACCTACTCTTCCTATAATATCAGAATTAAAATCTTTTGAATCTATATCTATATTTATACCAATACCTACTACTATATAATCTAAGGCCATAAGTTCTCCGCTCATTTCAGTCAATATGCCAGCTATCTTTCGTCCATTCACTACTATATCATTAGGCCATTTAATTTTTGCATCTATCCCTAAATCTATTATAGTTTTTGCCACTGCTGCCGCAGTAATCTGAGTGATCTTTGGTGATTCAAAAGGCTGTATATTAGGTTTTAAAAGTATACTAAAATATATTCCTCTTCCATCAGGTGATATCCACCTTCTACCAAGTCTTCCTTTCCCTTCTGTCTGATATTCAGTTACTACAACAGTTCCTTCTGGTGAGTTTGAATATATTCTTTTGATTTCTTCATTCGTTGAATCTATTTCTGGTTTATAAATATATTTTTTCCCTATACATTCCGTTTCTAATTTCGGAATTATTTCTTTTTCCGAAAGTTTGTCTGGATTAGATATTAGTCTATATCCTATTCTCGGCTTAGATATTATTTCATATCCTTCTTCTTTTAAAGAATTTATATTCTTCCAAACTGCTGTTCTAGATACATTGAGCTCCTCACTCAATTTTCCTCCCGATATATAGCCATCTGATTTTTTTAATGCATTAAGTATTCTTTCTTTCATCTAAAAATGCTCCTAACTCCTTATAATAGAAAACTCTCAAGATTAATCTTGAGAGTTTTCTAAATCTATTTTTTCTAATTTCTTATACTATACTTCTTTATCTTCTGCTGATTCATTTTTTTCTTTATCCTCTTCGTCTGAAATATCCTTTTGAATCTCTTCTATAGTCAACTGACCATCTCTTACTTCCTCAATATTCTCTTCTTTTGCTTTTTCATTATAGAATTTTATAGGAGGAAGCTCCTTACCTTGAAAAACGTCTTCGAACTCAACAGCATTCAGGTTTTCTCTTTCTATAAGTGCTTTTGCTATATTATGGAGCTTATCTATATTTGCCTCCATAAGCTCTGTTGCTTTATCATAAGCAGAGTCTATTATTCTTCTCATCTCTTTATCTATACTAGCTGCGATTTCCTCACTATAGTTTCTCGTTCTTCCAAAGTCTTTTCCAAGGAATACTTCACTATCGTCGGAACCGTATGTCATAGTTCCAAGCTTATCACTCATACCGTAATGTGTAACCATATTTCTGGCAATAGCTGTAGCTCTTTCTAAATCATTCTGAGCTCCAGTACTGATATCTCCTAGTATTAATTTTTCTGCTATTCTACCACCTAGCAATACTATGATTTGCTCTTCCATTTCCTTTTTAGTTGCATAATATCTATCTTCTTGAGGAAGATTCATAGTAAATCCACCAGCTCTACCTCTAGGTATTATAGTAACCATATGGACTGGATCGACATTAGGCAGTAATCTTGATAATAATGCATGTCCACCTTCATGGTATGCAGTGAGTCTTTTTTCTTTATCACTTATTACCCTGCTCTTTTTCTCAGGACCTGCTATTACCTTAGTAGATGCTTCTTCAATTAATTCCATAGGTATTGTCTTAAGACCAACTCTAGCCGATAATAGAGCCGCTTCATTTAATAAGTTCTCTAAATCGGCAGGTGTAAATCCAGGTGTTCTCTTTGCTATTACCCCTAGATCAACATCATTATCTAATGGTTTATTCTTAGAATGCACCTTTAATATCGCTTCTCTTCCTCTTATATCGGGTACTCCTATATAGACCTGTCTATCAAATCTTCCAGGTCTTAATAGAGCTGGGTCTAAAATATCTGGTCTATTAGTGGCTGCTATCATTATTATTCCTTCATTTTCTCCAAATCCATCCATTTCAACTAAAAGTTGATTTAGAGTCTGTTCTCTTTCATCATGACCTCCACCTAAACCTGCTCCTCTTTTTCTACCTACTGCATCAATCTCATCTATAAAGATTATACAAGGAGAGTTTTTCTTTGCTTGTTCAAATAAATCTCTTACTCTAGATGCTCCTACTCCTACAAACATCTCAACAAAATCTGAACCACTAATGCTAAAGAAAGGAACTTTTGCTTCTCCTGCTACCGCTTTAGTTATATAAGTCTTTCCTGTTCCAGGTGGTCCTATCATCAATACCCCTTTTGGAATTCTAGCACCTAAGTGATTGTATTTTAAAGGATTTTTAAGAAAATCCACAATTTCACTTAACTCTGATTTCTCTTCCTCAAGTCCTGCCACATCTTTAAAGCTAACTTTACTCTCACTACCTTGTAGCATTTTAGCCTTACTCTTTCCAAATGACATGACTTTACCTCCGCCACCTTGTGACTGTTGCATGAACCAGAACCAGAATACCAATAATAATACTATCACTAGAAAAGTCGGTATTAAATCATATAAAGGAGATCTTTTAGGTTCAAGCTCCCCTGCTATGCTTATTTTTTTCTTATCTACTGAATCCTTTAGGTAATTCTGATAAAAAAGATCTTCACTTATAGGTAATGTCATAGAGAATTCTTTCTTATTCTTCAATACTCCCTTCACATTTCCATCTTTTATTAATGTAATTTCTTTAACATTCCCATCGGAAATTTGGGCAATAAGTTCTTTAAATCCTATCTCTTCATTTTCCTGACTTTCATCGTATAAGAACAATGTAGCTACCATAAGCGCAAGAAAAATCAATAGGTATACACTTATCCCTTTAAAAAACTTCTTCAAATTTTTTCCTCCTATCCTCATTTACTGATAAAGTCAGTATAGATTTATTCAGCTTTTAAGATGCAAATCTCCCTTAAATTTCTATATTTTTCTGCATAATCTATGCCATACCCAACTACAAATTCATCAGGTATGTCAAATCCTTTATATCTTAAGTTCATCTTTATCTCTCGTCTCTCAGGTTTATCTAGCAGAGTGCAAATAGCTACACTATTAGCTCCTCTAGACTCTAGATTATTTACTAAATAACTAAGAGTTAAGCCTGTGTCTATTATATCTTCTACTATTAACAGATCTTTTCCTCCTACTTGTCTGTCTAGATCTTTTAAGATTCTTACTACTCCCGAAGACTTCGTAGAAGCCCCATAACTTGATACTGCCATAAAATCCACTTTTACGGGAATATCTATATTCCTTATGAGATCTGACATAAATACGAATGCACCTTTTAAAACACCTATTATTATTAACTCTTTTCCTCTATAGTCATTCGATATCTGCTTTCCTAATTCTTCTACCTTTTTCTTTATCTCTTCTTCTGATAATAGCACACTTTTTATATCTTTTTTCATATTTACTCCTTTCTAATAGAATAATAAATTTGCTATTCTATACTTACCTTCAAAACTCTCTTAGTGTTTTTATCGATATTAGCTATATCTGCTCGCCTATATCCTACAATCCAAGCAATTTCCTCTTCAAATATGATTAAAGGTATCTTATCTCTTTCTTCTCTATTTATCTTATTATCTATGAAGAAATCTTTAAGCTTTTTCCTTCCCTTCATTCCTAAAAACTTAACTCTATCTCCATCATTTCTATTTCTTATTATAATAGAATCTTCAATTTTTTCAAAATCAAAATACTCAATATTTCTATCTTTTTTATCAAGTTCTAAATCCTTTATATCAACGATCTCTGTTTTAATAGTCTTATTTATTTCAGGAATACTCTGATTGCAATTTAAGGCTATCTTATAATTATATCGTACTTTACCATTATTTTCACACTTTTCTATATATAATTTATCATATGATAGTCTTGCTTTTATTCCATGCTTCAAATCAAGCGATTTCCCTGTATTTGCCTCTTTAGAAATATGCAAAATATCATTTATATTAATTCTTTCTATTCCTACAATATTCCCATTTATTATCTCAATCGCTCTTCTTAAGATCCTAGACTTTAAACCTTTGTTCTTGTATTTAAATCTTTCATTATCTAATACTATCTTATTTCTATCTCTAGATATTAATACATCTTCTAACTCTTCATCTGTAATATTATTTAATATCTCAATATCTTCTTTTATATTTTCAGATAGTCTAAATAAACTCTCTACTATATTTTTGGAATATTCTTTTTCTATATAAGGTATTAAATCAAGCCTTATCTTATTTCTATAATATATAGGCTCTAAATTAGTCCTATCTAGTCTAGGATTCAATTTTGCTTTTTCACAATAATATTCTATATCTTCTCTTGATATATTCAGAATAGGTCTTATTATATTATCTCTTTTATAATCGATACCACTGAGACCATCTACTCCTGTCCCTCTAATTATTCTCATTAAAATCGTTTCCGCTATATCGTTTTTATTATGTGCTACTGCAATCTTATATTTATTCTTCTTTTCAATACTATTGAAGAATTCATATCTAAGTTTTCTTCCAGCTTCTTCAGCCGTCATTTTATATTTCTTGGCATATCCATTCATATCTACAGTTTTAGAATAGAATTCTAGACCATATCTTTTAGCATTTTGTCTCACAAATTCTTCATCTTGATCGGCTTCCTTACCTCTGACACCATGATTTATATGGGCTATTTTTATTGAATATCCATATTTATCTTTTAGTCTATAGAGTATATCTAATAACATCATTGAATCAAATCCACCTGAAACTCCAACTATTATTACATCTCCACGATCTATCATTTTTTTACTGATTAGATTTTCTTCGACTTTAGACATTATCCTTTGCAATAATATCCTCTCCGATCTTAATAATATAAAAAAACTGGGATTAAACCCAGTCAATTTCTATTTAACGATTTCTAGAAGAATTCCCTCTTCTAGAATCCTTTCTCTTTAATTGTTCTTGTTTTTCCCCACTGTCTTTTAAAAACTGACTCAATTTATCCTCAAAAGACATTTTCTTTGACTTCTCATCCGTCTTACTCCAATCAATTTCCGCTGGCCCTTTGCTAGTCTTTTTTGGTGCTGCTTGTCTCATCGATAAAGAAAACTTTCCATCATCACTTACCGAAATAACTTTCACCTTTACTTTTTGACCCTTTTTAACGTAATCCTCTACTTTATTTACATAGTCATGAGAAATTTCTGAAATATGCACTAATCCAGTCTTTCCTCTTTCTATCTCCACAAATGCACCAAAATTTGTAATACCAGTTACTATTCCTTCAACAACGCTACCTACTTGAATTGACATATACTGAGTCTTCCTCCTTTAATTTTTGCAATACTAGTCTAATTAAGTATATATTAATAAAATATTAGTGTCAATACTGCGAATGCCGTTATTATCATTTTGAATAATATTTGCTTATTCTTCTATTTCATACATTATCTCACCCGGTCTTAGCATATTTAAATCATCTCTTGCTATTCTTTCTATAAAGACTATATCTGCTTTATTCTCTATTTTCCTAGTGAGCTCTTTAACCTCTTTATTTAAATTCTTTATATCTTTATTTATGCTTTTACCTTCTGCTTTTAAACCACTTATAGTCATCTGCTGTCCTATTATTTTTAGAAATAAATAAGCTGTCAAAAACATAAAGATAAATGTTATCTTGCTAGTTTTTCTTATATAATCTATTAAATCGAATCTTCTTCGTCTCTTTTTCTTAGCTTTTTTCTTCTCTTTCATATTAAATCCCTCGCTATAGTACTTTATAAAGAGTCTCAGCTTTATCTTTAGGTACATGTTCTAATATTTCTAATATTTCTATATTGAGCTTTGAATTACCAAAGTTTATTTCAACTCTATCTCCTACTTCTATTTCAGTACCTGGCTTTGCTTCCTTTGAATTTATTATTACTCTTCCTTGTTCACAAGCTTCTTTTGCAACTGATCTTCTCTTTATTATTCTGGCATTTTTTAAAAATTTATCGATTCTCATAATAACCTCCCAAAATATAATATATTTATGTAAAGAAAAATCAGGTCCAAAAGACCTGATTCACCATTAGTATTTCTACTTATTAACAGCTTCTTTTAAAGACTTTCCTGCTTTAAATACAGGTGCCTTCGATGCTGGTATTTCTATAACTTGCTGAGGATTTCTTGGATTTCTTCCCTCTCTAGCTTTTCTCTGTCTAACTTCGAAAGTTCCAAATCCAACTAGTTGAACTTTTTCGCCCTTAACTAATGTCTCTTCAACACTTTTCATAAATGCATTTAATGCGCTCTCTGCATCTTTCTTAGTTAGATTACCTTTCTCAGCTATACTGCTAACTAATTCAGTTTTATTCACGGTATGACCTCCTTGTGTCCTTTTAATTTACAAAAATTCTCAATAAAATTTTAGAACCTTTAGAATAATATATCACAGCTATAAGATATAATCAACTGTTTAAGCGAATTTCAAGCCAAAAACCATATCTTTTTTTGTCGTATTACTTAACCTTATTCCAAATCGAATCGAGAGTATTTAGATCTACTTCTTCCATAGTTTTTCCTTGGCTTATAATATAATCTTCTATTTTTTTAAATCTAATTATGAATTTTTCTATAGTATCTTGCAAAGCTTTTTCAGGATCTACTTTGAAAAATCTAGATAAATTCACTACAGAAAACAATAGATCACCTATTTCTTCACCTACTCTATCAGAATTGAGTTCTATTTCCGTCTTTACTTCTTCTATCTCTTCATAGATCTTATCCAGCGCACCTCTATAATCATCCCAGTCAAAACCAGCACGGCTTGCTCTTTTTTGCACCTTATTACTTCTAATTAAAGCTGGTAATGCTTTTGGCACTGCAAGAAGTCTCTCAGAATGAGATTCAAAGTTTTTCTCCTTTGCTTTTATCTCTTCCCAATTATCCTCTTCACTATGAATAGAGGTTTCAAAGACATTCGGATGTCTATCTATCATCTTTTCAGATATAGACTTTATAGTATCCCATATATTAAAATATCCTTCTTCTCTTGCTATCTGACTGTGAAAAACTATCTGAAGTAATAAATCCCCTAATTCTTCCTGAAGCGAATCCATATCATCATTATCTATTGCGTCTACAACTTCATAAGCTTCCTCGATTAGATAAGCTCTCAGACTATTATGATCTTGCTTTCTATCCCAAGAACAACCATCTTCGCTTCTTAAAATCTCCATTATCATTATTAAATCGTTCAAATCGTACGAGCTCTTAGATTCTCTATCAGTCTTAGGTATATATATACTTGATAGATATCCTAGCCATTCTATTCTATCTATCTGATATAAATACATCTTTTCTTTTCTTTCATCTTTCATTCCAGCTGAATCTATTATATATACCTCTTTATAATCATCATATATTTCCATAAGAGAAAGCTTAAGCTCTGATGCCCTCTCTCTACTATAGACTTGAGTTATCAGATTATCCATATTTATATCTGGTTTTTGTTCTAAGCTCAGTCCATCTATTAATTTCAATCCATTGACTGGATCTCTTTTCATGCTCAATATAACAGGTTCAATGAAACTTAAACCATTTATTATCTCAATATCTATATTGTTTTTATTTTCTTCTTCTATCAATAATTCTACAGTTTTTTCTGCTATAAGAGGATGACCTGGAACGCAGTAATTTATCTTGCCAAATTCATCAGCTTTCTCTAGCAATTCCTTTACAATCGATTTATAAACATCGATAAATTCATCTTCTCTCTCATAATATTTATCGAATGATTCATAGTCTATACCCTCTCTATCTAGATACGATATAGTTGGATGAAATATAGTTCTGATATAAGTTTTTCTATTTGATTTTAATTCTTCTACGGCTTTTAATGTGAGATCATCTTCTGAGCCTGGTCCTAAGCCTATTATTATAATTTTACCCAAAATAAATCATCTCCACTTTATAATTTTAATTTATCTGCTATCTTCTCACCTTTAGGAAGCATCATCATATCTTCTCTAGTGACTGCTTTAAGGACTACTAGAGCAATTAGATATACTAATCCACCTACCCCTATAGCTATTACTGTAGATAGTTTAGCACCTATAATGGAATCTAATAATATATAAGTTAAATACACTGCTAATCCCATTATCAATGAACAGATTGTAGGCTTTATAAATGTATTCATCATATCAAATTTCGTCTTAGTTATCTTCTTAACTGATATAAAATCTAATGTTGCTGCTGTCAGATAGGTTAAAACTGTACTTATTGCAGCTCCTTTTGCATTTAATGACGGTATACCAACTAATATATAAGTTGAAACAGCTTTAACTATAACTGCAAACCCAAGATTTCTCACTGGAATCAATGGTTTTCCCGCACCTTGTAGTACTGCTGTAAGAGTTTGGACTACCGTTAAGAAGATCAAACTGATAGACAATACTCTCAACATAGTCCCAGCTCCTATCTGCTCTTCTAGACTATTATTAAAATACAGAAGTTTTATAATAGGTGTTGATAGTACGAATATACCAATTGCTGATGGTAGGCCTATTAATAATGTCATTCTCAAGCCTGATTTAGTTGCACCTCTCATGCCATCATAGTCTTTTCTCGTTATTGCATCTGATATCGCTGGTACAAGACTCATAGCTAGAGATAGTGATATGACTTGAGGGAAATTAATTATAGTCTGTGCATTCCCTGTAAGTTGTCCAAATAATGATGCTGCTTCTAATTTCGAATATCCTATATCTGCAAGTCTTCTCAATATAATAAATGTATCTAGATTGTTTATTATAGGGACCATAGATGCTCCTATAGTAATAGGTACGGCTATATTTAATATATTTTTAGCTATAACTCCAGCATCTTCTAGTGGATAATCTTTTCCACTCTCTATTTCCTCATTTCTCTTATTTCTATTAAGAAAATATATTAATACTATAAATATCATTCCGGCTAATGCTCCAGCGGAAGCTCCAAAAGATGCCCCTCCTGCCGCCTTAGGTAAGCCTGATGATACTAAGTAATTTGCTAAAGTAAGTCCTACTCCAACTCTAAATAACTGTTCTATTACTTGAGACACTGCTGTTGGAACCATAAATTGTTGTCCTTGAAAATAACCTCTAAAAGCTGACATTATAGGTACTAATAACAGAGCTGGAACTAGTGCTATTAATGCATAGTATCCATTCTCACTTTTCATATATCCGACTATATTCTTGCTAAACAATCCAACAAATAATGATGTTATTACCCCAGCAAGTATAAAGCCAATAAACGATACTTTGAATATTCTCTGTGCTCCTCTATAATCTTCTAAAGCCCTTTTCTCTGATATCAATTTAGATATTGCTGTTGGAAATCCTGCTGTAGATATAGTAACTAGAAGAGTATATAGAGGATAAGCTGTTTGATAATATCCAACTCCTTCTGCTCCTATAAGATTCGAAAGAGGAATCCTATAAAAAGCTCCTAATACCTTCGTCATAAGTCCAGCTATACCAAGTATGGCTGCTCCTTTCAAAAACGAATTCTTGCTCATTTTATTTTCCTCCAAATAATTCAATCAAATTTTATGAAGCCTACTCTCTGAGTAGGCTTTTATATTATTTCTTATCCTCTTTTTTGTCTTCTGTCTTATCGTCTTTCTTAGCTGCTTTGTTATCTTCTTTGTGATCTTCTTTTTTGTCTTCTTTCTTTTCTTCTTTTTTATCTTCCTTCATCAGTACTTCTATTTTCGCATCTTCTGCGATTTTTTCCATTTCTTCCATTGCCTTTTCAGACTCTATGCTTTGCTCTATATCTTTCTTAACTGCATCTAAACCAGTCTTTTTACCATCTAATCTTATTATATGGTAGCCAAATTCTGATTTAATCGGATCACTTACTTGACCTGGCTCCATAGCGAAAGCTGCTTCTGAGAATTCTTCAACCATTTTACCATGTCTTGGAAATTCTCCAACACTTCCTTTAGCTGCTTTCGAAGCTTCATCTATCGACTTATCAATAAAATCTTCAAAATTAGCTCCACCTTTTATGGCTTCAGATATCTCCTTAGCCTCTTCTTCACTTTCAACTAATATATGACTTGCTGTTACAGTATCAAAGCTTTCTTTATTTTCTTCATAATATTTTTTTATTTCTTCTTCAGATGGTTTATTTTCTTTCATCAATTTTTTTCTAAGCGCATCTGTAATCATATCTACTTTTAAAATCTCTTTAAATCCTTTTTCATCAATCTTAGCTGATTTTAAAAACTCTTCAAATTCTTTATCTTTGAAGCTCTTCTTTATCTTTTCAAATTCTTTATTAAGATCAGCATCCTTAACTTCTATCTTATTTTTCTTAGCATATTGCAATATAGCTTCTCTTCTAGGTAATTCTTCTTTTAATTGATCTTTGATTAAATCCTTGCCTTTTTTTCCTGGCGCCATCTCTTTATCAAGAATTCCTTCTCCAAATCTGGCCTCTACATTAGCATAAGTAAAATCTAAGTATTTTTGATACTCTTCTTTAGATATAGTTTCCCCATTTACCTTAGCAAATGGTTCTTCACCACACCCTGTTAATAGTATTGCTGATGTTAGACCTATCGTTAAGACCTTCATCATGTTTTTTCTAATATTTAATTTCATATGTTAATCCGCCGAATAATTATCGGCTTCCTCCTCTCATTTTTTCAAATAATCTTTATATTTTTTTAACTATTTTCCGTAATTAAAATATATTATATCATTTATAAGCTTAAAACTATATAATTTATCATAAATTCTTATACATATTTTCTAAAAATTCTCTTAACTCTTTTATAATATCTCTTTCTTTTCTGCTTTCTAGACTATAAATTATACTAGAACTCTTCTTCATATCAAAATGTATTTTTTCTCCACACTCTCTTATAAGCCAGTCAAATACGTTTTGAGGCATGACTTTCTCATCACTGTATTCAAATCTTATATCATTTTTAATCTGCCTTATATTTATAATACCTAATTTTCCAGCTAAATTCTTAATATAAGATATATTTATTAAGTTTTCGACTTCTTTAGGGATATCTCCATATATATCTATTAATTCATCTATTAAATTTTCTATATCCTGCTCAGATTCTACTGCAGATATCTTCTTATATATGATAATTTTCTGTTCTTCATCTGAAATAAATTCCGATCTAATAAATCCATTTATATTCAATTCTATATTAGTATCTACTCTCTCTATCTCTTTTGTTCCTCTCAATTTCTTTATAGCCTCATCTAAAAACTTTATATACAGATCATAACCAATAGAAGCCATCTGACCATGTTGCTCTGAACCTAAGAGATTTCCAGCTCCTCTTATTTCCAAATCTCTCATTGCAATTTTAAATCCTGAGCCAAATTCCGTAAATTCTCTTATAGTCTGCAATCTCTTCTCTGATACTTCTGATAGAATTCTATTCTTCTCATACATAAAATATGCAAAAGCAATCCTATTACTTCTACCTACTCTTCCTCTTAATTGATATAATTGCGAAAGTCCCATCTTATCCGCATCCATAACTATCAATGTATTTACATTCGATATATCCATTCCAGTCTCTATTATAGTTGTACATATTAAAAGATTTATTTCTTCATCTATAAATTTTGCCATAATATTTTCCATTTGACTCTCACTCATCTGTCCATGAACGACTCCTACTTCAGCCTCTGGTATTATTTTCTTGATCTCAGATGCAAAACTATCTATAGTTCTAACTCTATTATGAACTATATATACTTGTCCACCTCTACTAATCTCTTTTAAAACTGCATCTCTTATCAAATTCTCGTTAAATTCTAATACATAGGTTTGAATAGGATATCTTTCCTGTGGTGGTTCTTCTAATACAGACATATCTCTTATACCTGATAAAGACATATGAAGAGTTCTAGGTATGGGTGTTGCGCTGAGTGCTAATACATCTACTCTTTCACTTAATTCTTTTATGGATTCTTTTTGCTTTACACCGAATCTCTGTTCCTCATCAATTATCAAAAGTCCAAGATCTTTATACTTAACTCTTTTTGAAAGCAATTTATGTGTTCCTACCACTATGTCTATATTTCCTTCTTTCAATCCATTTATTATATCGTTCTGCTCTTTATTAGTTCTAAATCGACTAAGGCATGCGATATTAATTGGAAATCCTTTAAATCTATTGACTATAGTATTATAATGCTGTTCAGAAAGTATTGTAGTAGGAACTAAAAACGCAACTTGCTTACCATCCATTACTGCTTTAAATACAGCCCTTAATGCTACTTCCGTCTTCCCAAAACCTACATCTCCACATAATAGCCTATCCATAGGCTTCTTTTTTTCCATATCTCTTTTTATTTCTTCCGTAGCTTTCAATTGATCATCTGTTTCTTCATAAGGAAATTCCCCTTCAAATTGATTTTGCCAAGGAGTGTCTTCAGAGAATTTATAGCCTTCAACGACTGTTCTCTTTGCATAAAGTTTAATTAAATCTTCAGCCATATCTTCTATGGCTTTTTTCACTCTCTTTTTAGTTCTCGTCCAATCGGCACTACCTAGTTTATTTATCTTAACTCTCTCTACGTCTGAACCTATGTACTTTTGAACTAAATTCATCTGATCTATTGGTATATATAATTTATCCGACCCTGAGTATTCAATTACCAGATAGTCTTTTTTCGTTCCTTGAACTAAAAGCTGTTCAATGCCTTTATATATTCCTATTCCATGATTTTCATGAACAACAAAATCTCCCTTTTTCAAATCTGTAAATGAATCTATTCTCGATGCATTTTTAAACTTACTCTTCTTCTTCTTTTTCTTAGTCCCAAATATATCACTATAAGATATTAAGACCGTTTTAATATCTATTATTTCAAATCCTTTGCTGATAGAATACGGAACTATATTGATACCAGTATCAATATTTTCTAACTCATCTAAAAATCTTGCATCCAGACCTAAATTTATCAAATCTTCCGCTAAATTTCTACCCTTCTCTAGATTTTCTGCAAAAATCACTATCTTCTTATCTGATTCTATCTGATACTTCATATCTTCCGTGAAAAGATTTATATCACCCTTATAGTTAATCGTTGCTTTCGTTTCAAAGCCTATTCTATCCTTTAGTTTAAATTCTGTTCCTGTTCTGATTAAATTGCTAGATAATATTAACTGATGTCTTTCAAGCCCATTTATTATATATTCTTTTTCATGTACTATTCCTAAATGCTCAGGAAATACTTCTGCTCTTTCAATATAATCTTTTATTTTTTCATGAAAATTATATATATAGTTTTTAAAATTCTCTTCTAATCTTAAACTATCGTCTAATATTATTATCGCATCATCATCTAAATAATCTATGATATTCGAAAATTTTTTATCTATGAAAGGTATTAATATGTCTATATTCCTAATATGCATATTAGATTTAATTTTCTCTGAATATTTGAGGAATTTTTCTTCTAACTTCTTTATTCTTTCTTCATCATTAGATTTTTTTCTAATTCTATTTAAACTCTTTTCTATATTATCAGATATTTTAATTCTTTCTTCATTCGTTATATTTATCTCATTCGTAGTCTCTATCTCAATAGATTGAATATTCTCTATAGAACGTTGAGTGTCTAATTCGAAAACTCTCATAGAATCGACAATATTATCAAAAAACTCTATTCTTATAGGATTATTATATTCAATAGGAAATACGTCTAATATTCCCCCTCTTAATGCAAATTGACCTTTACCTTCAATCATATCGACACGTTCATATCCTAAATCTACAAGCCTTTCTACGATTTCCTCAATTTCATACTCCTCTTCTTGTTTCATATCTATAATCTGTTTTTCAAATATCTCTCTTTTATCTATCTTATCGTATAGTGCATTTATACTTGCTATACTTATAAATTTATCTTTTTTCTGAAGCTTTCTTAATATATTTATTCTTTCATAAGAATAATTCTTACTCAAAGCTTCAATATCATAGAAGATAATGTCTTTTTTAGGATAGGAAATAATTTCTTCTCCCATAAGTTCTAATTCATCTTTTATAGCTTTTAATCTACTTTCATCGCGAGTAAGTATGAGGACCTGTCTATTAAAATCAGAACGCAAAGCCTTTACAAGATATGCTAAACTCTCAGATATTATTCCAGTAATAGCTATAGGACTTATATTCTTCTCTATATCTTCTGATAATCTTAAATAGCTATCAGAGTTTTTTATAATCTTATCTTCTACTCCTCTCACTTTTCTCACCTCTTTAACAATTCATATAGAGCCCAGAACATATGTTCTGGGCTCTATAATCAACTATTGAATTTATTCATAGCCTTATCTATTCCATCAGCTACAATCGATACTACAGCATCTGCTGCTCTTTCTATCGCAATTTCTACAGTTTCTATATCTTCTTTTCTAAATCCTGAAAGCACGTAATCTGCAAGATTCTGTCCTTCTCTCTGTCTTCCAACGCCAATTTTCACTCTTGGAAATCTATCATCTTTTAAAAGATATATTATAGATTTCAATCCATTATGACTACCCGCACTTCCTTTTCTTCTCAATCTCAGCTTTCCTATATCTAAGTCAATATCGTCTTGAATGACTATTATATTCTCTATGGGTATTTTAAAATAAGACTGTATCTCTCTGACTGCTTCTCCACTATTATTCATAAATGTCTGTGGTTTCATCAATATAACTTTTTCTCCATCAATATTTATTTCTCCATATATAGATTTGAATTTTATCTTATTTAAAGAAATATTGTATTCAGAGGAAAGTCTATCTATTACTTCAAATCCAATATTATGCTTAGTGCCCTTATATTTATTTCCTGGATTTCCCAATCCAACAATTATATACAAAACTTTTTCTCCTTTTTTAAACGAAAAGTTTACTCACTGATTCGTTATCATAAATTCTTCTAATCGCTTCTGCAAACATGCCAGCTACTGATACTACTTCAATTTTATCTAATTTCTTTTCTTCAGTTAGAGGTATTGTATTAGTAACTAAAACTTTTTCTAAAGGAGATTCTTCAATTCTCTCTATAGCTGGTCCCGATAATACTGCATGTGTACAACAAGCGAAAACTCTTTTAGCACCCATCTCTTTTAATACTTCTGCTGCTTTCGTTATAGAGCCTGCCGTATCAATCATATCATCCACTAATATAGCGTCTTTACCTTCTATATCACCTATAATATTCATTACCTCTGATTCGTTTGCCTTAGGTCTTCTCTTTTCTATTATAGCTATAGGTAAATCCAGTATAGTCGCAAATTTTCTAACTCTCTGCACACCTCCAAGATCAGGTGATACTACTACTGTATCTTCTTTTGACATATTTTTAAAATAGTCGGCGAGTATAGGCCCACCTAATAGATGATCTACAGGAATATCAAAATATCCTTGTAATTGTGCAGCATGTAAATCCATACTTATAACTCTATCTGCTCCAGCTTTAGTTATTAAATTGGCTACTAATTTAGCTGTAATAGGTTCTCTTGCCTTTGCCTTTCTATCTTGTCTAGCATAACCATAATATGGTATTACAGCATTAATTCTCCCTGCTGAAGCTCTTCTAAGTGCATCTATTATTATCAATAATTCCATAAGATTATCATTAGTTGGAGGACAAGTAGGTTGTATTACGAATATATCTCTACCTCTCACTGTTTCCTTTAAATCTACAGTCGTCTCTCCATCACTAAATTTACTAGCTGATAGTTCTCCTAAATCTTTTCCTAATTCCTTGCAGATTTCTTTAGCCAAGTCCAAATTTGCATTTCCTGAAAATATTTTTACTTCTCCACTATTAAAATTCATTACAATCCTCCTGAATAATTTAGTCTTTTCTGTCCAAGCCATTCCCGCAATCTACGGTTTTTCCTAAAATAAACTCTATATACAATTATCCTTATTTATACTGATCTAGTCAAGTTAATAGAAGATTTATCCACTTTTATTTTCTTATTCCTTTTTTTATTACCCAATCTTCTTTATCAACCTGTCTTGCTCTTGCTATAGCCAAACTATTCTCCTTGACTTCTGTAGTTATTGTAGATCCTGCCGCTATATAGGAATGAGAATTTATTTTTACAGGAGATACTAAATTGCTATTACAGCCTATGAATACATTATCGCCTACTATTACTTTTTCTTTTTTAGAACCATCATAATTCACAAATACAGTTCCACATCCTATATTCACATTATTTCCAACTTCAGCATCTCCAATATATGCATGGTGAGAAGCTTTAGTGTTATTTCCTATCTTAGCATTTTTAATTTCAACAAAATCACCTATTTTAACATCCTTTCCGATATTGCTTTTAGGTCTTAAATAAGCATAAGGTCCTATCTTAGAGTTCTCATCAACGGAGCTATCAACTATTGTAGAATTCATTATTTCTACACAATCTGATATATTACTATTTACTATCATACTGTTCTGACCTATCTTACAATTTTCCCCTATAATAGTCTCTCCTTCTAATACCACACCTGGATATATTATAGTATCTCTTCCTATTTCAACATCCTCTGCTATATAAGTAGTCTGCGGATCTATTATTATAGCTCCTTTTAACATCAATTCATTATTTATTCTATTTCTCATAACGGATTCTGCTTCCGCTAATTGAACTTTTGAATTTATTCCTTGGATTTCTCCATTATCAGTGATTTTATATCCTCCAACTTTTCCATTCATACCATTTACAATTCCAACACCATCTGTTATATAGTATTCACCTTGAGCATTATTATTATCTAATTTCCCTAATATATCTTTTAATACATTTCCTTTAAAGCAATATATACCCGAATTAACTTCTTTTATAGACTTTTGCTCTTCATTTGCATCCTTTTGCTCAACAATTCCAATTACTTTATCAGTATCATCTCTAAGTATTCTTCCATATCCTGTTGGATCTTCAAATTCTGAAGTCAATACAGTTATATCATAATCATTCTCCTGATGGAACTTCATCAGTTCTTTTATAGTATTTGAGCGTATGAGTGGAGTATCACCACAGAGCACTACTACAGTATCTAAGTCTGAGAACTCATCTTCTCCTTGTTTAACTGCATATCCTGTGCCGTAAGGAGCGCCTTCATCTACTGGTTGATTTACAATACTTACCTTATCCTTTAATTTTATTTCTGCTTCTACAATATCTGCCTTATGTCCAAGGACTACTATATTCTTTTCTACACCTGCGTTCACTGCAGAGTCTACAACATGATTTATAAGTGCCTTGCCGCAAACTTTGTGTGCGCATTTAGGTATATTAGATTTCATCCTACTTCCTTCACCTGCTGCTAGTATTATTGATACAAACAATTCTATTCCCCCTACTTATTTTCTTTTAGATCCTATTCGCTAGGAACTATCTTCAATATATTCTTATCATCATCTATTTCTTTTAATTCTAATAAAGATTTTACTTTATTAGTCTCCTTTAGCTCATCGCTACATTTGCTTATCAAAACTCCAATTCCTACGACTTCAGATTTAAATTCTTTCATTATAGACTTTATTCCATCTATAGTTCCACCACCACGCATGAAATCATCTATAACAAGAACTCTGCTATTTTCTTTCATACTATTTCTAGATAGTGATAGACTCTGAATAGTTCCAGTCGATTTAGACATGTATTTTATATTTACAGTAGCGCCTTCTGTTATTTTTATCTCTTTTCTAATGACCACTAACGGTCTATTCAATGCTTTTGCCGTCATAGATGCCATAGGTATTCCCTTAGTCTCTATAGTCACAACATAATCTATATCTTCATCTGTGAACCTACTTGCAAATATTTTTCCTATTCTATCTGTAATATCTGGTGAATATATTAGATCTGTCATAAAAACGAATTTTCCTACTATTATTCTTTCCGGATTGGAAAGCTTTTCTGAAATTTCGCATAGAAACTCCTTTTCTTCTTCAGCGCTTAGTTTAGGAATGTATTTAACTCCACCAGATGCTCCAGGAATAGTCATTATACTCCCAGAATCCAATTTTTCTATCAATTCCTTAACTATTACTATATCCTCACTTATAGTAGATTTCGCTGCATCCAATTTCTCAGTGAAATAACTATATGTGAATATCTTATTCGGATTATTCGTCAATATAAAAGCTAATGCACCAATTCTTTCATTTCTCTTGTATTTCATAGCCATCCTCGTCATCCAATTATATTTTTATCTATATCTTTAATTCTATTCTTTAATAATAATGTTTTCAAGCTAATACCAAAACTTTTATTTAAATTTAATTTTTTTATATGATATAATCAGATTATTAGCCTATTTTTAAAATGGTTAGTATTCATTAATTAGGAGGAAATGAAATGAATAATTTTAATATATATGAAGCTGATTTAAACAGCATATACTTCATAGGAATTGGTGGAGTTAGCATGAGTGGACTTGCCACTATAATGCTAGATAAAGGAGTTAATGTAGCAGGATCTGATAGATCTGATTCTAAAATATTGAGAAATTTAAGAAATAAAGGTGCAGATATCTATATAGGGCATTCTAGTGATAATATTAAGAATCCTGATTTAGTAATATATACTGATGCAATAAATGATGAAAATCCTGAATTTTTAGAATGTAAAAAAAGAAATATCCCTTGCATAGATAGAGGAACTTTTCTAGGTCAATTAATGAAGATCTATGATAATTCAATTGCTGTCGCTGGTACCCACGGTAAGACTACTACTACTAGTATATTGTCAGTTCTTCTTAATGAAAGTGATTTCGATCCAACAATATTACTAGGAGGTAATCTAGCACAGATAGAAGGAAATGTTAGAATTGGTAGTAAAAAGCTCTTGATAACCGAGGCATGTGAGTATAAAGCTAATATACTTAAATTCCATCCAACTATTGGCCTTGTTTTGAATATAGATAATGATCATCTCGATTTCTACAATAGCATAGATGATATTGTAGATACATTTAAAGAGTTTGTAGATAATATTCCAGAAGACGGATATCTTGTTGTAAATAATGATGATGAGCATTCTATGAAAATAGTTGATAATGCTAAATGTAATATAAGGACTTTCGGAAAATCTGAAGATAGTTATTATAGAATTACTGATTTAAAAGTCAATAATGACTTCACATCTTCCTATGTTCTAATAATAGATGGAAAAGAGAGATATAATGTCGATCTAAACGTTATAGGTGAGCATAATATTATAAATTCAGCTGCTGCTATATCTGCTTCTCATTGCTGTGGTGCTGATATTGATTATTTATTAAAAAGGATCAAAGATTATATAGGAACTTCTAGAAGACTTGAGAAAAAAGGTTCTTGTAATGGTTTTGCTGTAATCGATGATTATGCACATCATCCTACGGAGGTAAAAGCTACTTTAAAAGCTATAAAATATCTAAATAGTAATAAGGTTTGGTGCATTTTCCAACCTCATACTTACAGTCGTTCTCATGCTCTTATGAATGATTTTAGTGAGTCTTTCTATGATGCCGACACCGTTATAATAACGGATATCTATGCTGCTAGAGAAGAGAATTGGGGTAATGTCCATTCTGAAAATTTTGTCGAGAAGCTGACTGAAAATGGTGTTGAATCAATATATATTAAAGATTTCAAGGATATTGAAAAATATATAAAAGAAAATGCCAAAGAAAATGATATAGTGCTGACTATGGGTGCAGGTGATGTCTATGAAGTTGGAGAGTCTATTATAGAAAACTGTAATTAATATGTTTAGCAATCTAATATTGGGGCAAATATATTAATATAATATAACGATTTAGGAGGAATTAATAATGATGAATTTAAATAAAATTTTAATCCCTGTGGATGGATCAGAAAGAAGTTTAGAGGCTATAGAACTCTCTAAAACTCTATTCAAATCACAAGCTGTAGAAATTCATCTATTGAATGTAGTAGAAGTCAACTACATAGTACAAGAATCAATACAGAAAGAGTTAATTGATCAGAGTAATGAGGTTCTAGATATAGCCGCATCTAAAATAAAAGATTATAAGGTTATAAAATCTAGTATAGTTGGTACGCCATATAAGGATATTATCGACTATGCAAAAAAAGAAGATATAAATATGATAATAATGACTAGAATGGGTCTTAGCGGGTTACAAAGATACTTAATAGGCTCTGTTACAAGTAAAGTGGTATCTCATTCACCTGTTCCTGTATTAGTTATCCCTGAAAAACCTTTAGATTAAAAAAATGCCTCTTGTTTTTACAAGAGGCATTTTTAATCTTCATCATTTTTTTTCTCATCTATTCGGGAATATTTTCCCATATTTCTAATTTTTTCATATCTCTTCTCTACAGTCATATGATTAAAATTCGATAATTCATCTAAAGATTTTAGTATATATGCTTTTATATTTTCAGCCATATCTTCTTTAGATTCATGAGCTCCGCCTAAAGGTTCATTTATTATATCGTCTATGACTTCAAGCTCTAATAGGTTTTCTGCAGTCAATTTCATAACCTCGGCTGCCTTTGGAGCATTTTTTGCATCCTTCCATAAAATACTTGCAAGTCCTTCTGGTGATATTACAGAATATATAGAGTTTTCTAACATAGCTATTTTATCAGCAACGCCTAATGCTAATGCTCCTCCACTTCCACCTTCTCCAATTACTATCGATATTGTAGGAACTTTCAATCTACTCATTTCTAATAGATTCTCTGCAATTGCCTGAGCTTGACCTCTTTCTTCTGCTCCAAGCCCACAATAAGCTCCCGGAGTATCTATAAAGTTTATTATAGGTCTATTAAATTTCTCCGCTTGTTTCATAAGTCTCAATGCTTTTCTATAACCTTCTGGATTCGGCATACCAAAATTTCTCTCTATATTCTCTTCTGTAGATCTTCCCTTTTGATGCCCTATTATGGTAACAGGTATATTTTCAATTTTTCCTATACCACCTATTATAGACTTATCATCTGAAAATCGCCTATCTCCATGTAATTCTATAAAACTATCTGTTATAATTTCTATATACTCTTTAGTCCTCGGTCTTTCCATATGTCTTGCAGTTTTAACTCTTTCCCATGAATCTGTTTCTTCATTTTCCTCTTTAGCTCTCTGAATCTTCTCTTTTATTATTGAAATCTCTTCGGATAAATCAGTGCCTAAAAGTTCTGATATTTCTTTTAAATCTTTAATTTTCTTCTCTAAATCATTTAAATATAATTTACTCATTATCTTCATCCTCGCTAAATCCATGAATATCGAGTATCTGATGTATCTTATCTTTTAATTCATATCTCTTGCATATTATATCTACAAAGCCCTTATCTTGAAGAAATTCTGCCGTTTGAAATCCTTCAGGTAAGTTCTGCCTTATCGTCTGCTGAACAACTCTAGGCCCTGCAAATCCTATCAATGTCTCTGGTTCAGCAATTATAATGTCTCCGAGCATAGCAAAGCTAGCGGATACCCCACCAGTAGTTGGATCTGTTAGAACTGAAATATAGAGATTTTTCTTATCATCTAATTTAGCTATAGCTGCAGAAGTCTTAGCCATTTGCATTAATGAAAGAATCCCCTCTTGCATTCGAGCTCCTCCTGATGCGCAAAATATTATTAGAGGTATTCCCGTTTCAGCAGAATTCTCAACTAGTCTAGTTATCTTCTCACCTACTACAGAACCCATACTTCCCATCATGAAATTTGAATCCATTACGGCAATATTTACTGCAATACCATTTATTCTACCTCTGCCAGTTATAACGGCTTCATTAAGATTTGAAGCTGATTTTGCTTTATCAATTTTCTTTTCATAATCAGGAAACTCAAGGGGATTTAAACTCTCTAAATCAGTATAATACTCTTCAAAACTACCCTTATCTATTATATTTTTTATTCTATCCCTAGCTTTAAGTCTTCCATGCTTTCCACAGATAGGACATATATTATCGTTTTTTTCATAATCTTTGATAAGAACCATATCTTCACATTTTTTGCACTTCATCCAAATTTGTTCATCAATATTTTCATCTAAATTGACTGCAGACTTTCCCATTATCTTTTTAGGGCTATTATTAGCTTGTTCAAAAGCCGTTACAGTAGTGTACTTTTTTTTCCTTTGAAATAAATCTCTTAACATATTCTACTTCTCCTCTAGTTTTTGAAATAAGAAGCGAGTACTTCTTTTTCTATAAACGAAGTATATATCTCATCTTTAATAAATTTTTCATTTTCTAAAAGAGATATTTGGAACTCTATATTATTATCTATCCCTATAACCCAAAATTCTTCTAAAGCTCTTTTCATCTTCTCTATAGCTTCAATTCTATTCGGTGCCCAAACTATTAATTTCCCAATCATAGAATCATAATTAGACGGAATAGTATATCCTGAATATATGAAAGTATCAACTCTAGTTTCATTACCCCCAGGAATTATCAAATCTTCAATATAACCTGGGCAAGCTCTGAAATTGAATTCAGGATTCTCTGCATTTATTCTGCATTCTATGGCATGTCCATTCAATACTATATCGTCCTGCCTTAAATCTAATTTCTTTCCTGAAGCTATTTCAATCTGTTTTTTTATAATATCAACTCTAGTCACCATCTCTGTTACAGGATGTTCTACTTGTACTCTCGTATTCATTTCTATAAAGTAATATTTTCCATCTTCGTCTAATAAGAATTCAACCGTTCCCGCATTTACATAATTTACAGCTTTTGCTGCCTTTATTGCAGAAGCTCCCATCTTTTCTCTTAATTCATCCGATACTACTGATGATGGTGATTCCTCAATCATCTTTTGATTTCTTCTTTGCATAGAACAGTCTCTATCTCCTAAATGTACAATATTTCCATATTCATCTGCAAGTATCTGATATTCTATATGTCTTGGTCTTTCTATGAATTTTTCAACATACATTGAATCATCGCCAAATGCATTTTTAGACTCTGTCTTTGCAGTATTGAAACTATCTTTAAACTCCTCTGAATTATGGACGATTCTCATACCTCTGCCTCCACCACCAGAAGAGGCTTTTATAATAACAGGGTATCCTATAGATTCTGCAACTTCAAACGCCTTTTCAAATTCGTTAGTAGCCTCTTCAGAACCTGGTACTACAGGAACTCCTGCTTCTATCATAGTCTTTCTAGCTTCAGACTTATCGCCCATTCTCTCTATATGTTCTTTCTTAGGACCTATGAATTTAATTCCATGCATATTGCATATATCTACTAGCTTTGAATTTTCTGATAAAAATCCATACCCTGGATGAATTGCATCTGCTCCTGTAACTAATGCGGCAGATATTATAGATTTTATATCTAAATAACTCTTATTAGGAGCTGGTGCGCCTATGCATATAGACTCATCTGCATAATGTACATGTAAAGATTCTCTATCCGCTTCCGAATACACTGCAACAGTTTTTATATTCATCTCCTTACATGCTCTAATTATTCTAATTGCAATCTCTCCCCTATTAGCTACTAAAATTTTCTTAAACATAGGTTTATCTCCTTATTACCATAATCGGTTGATTGTATTCAACGATATCTTCGTTTTCAAGCATTAGCTCTTCAATAGTACCATCGTATTCAGCCTTTATCTCATTCATTATTTTCATAGCTTCAATTATGCAAAGCACATCTCCTTTTTTTACTCTATCTCCAATTTTTACAAATGGCGAAGAATCAGGAGATGGAGAATCATAAAAAGTCCCTACTATTGGTGATTTAACTAAGTATATATTTTCATCATCAGATACTATTTGTTCTTTTGCTTCCACCTTTACTGAATTGTGAATATTTTTTTCAAATTTATTTGGATCCGATTCTAAAATCTCATGCTGAATCAATTTTTCTATTTTTCCTGAATTATTTGCAATTAACTCTTTTTTCTCTATTCCTATACGCATATCATCGTATTCATATTCAAATTTAGTTATATCCGTCTTATTTATCAACTCTATAATCTCTTTTATATCCTTTAACTCGAGTCCCATTTTTCACACTCCTTAAGACTTTTTATTTATATTAATACATTGTTCTTTTAAATTAATACTTACATTATTGTATCATAAAGTTTTAGTAAATTACAAATAAATCTAAAAAAGGTGGAATAATTTTAAGAACAAATTTTCCACCTTTTTATTATTTAATATTCTTTGATTTCGAACTCTTTATCATGTAAATCTGAAATATATTTTGCCTTTATTAAGGTAAATGTATCAGGTAAATCTAAACTCTTATCTATATAGAAATGAATGCCTTCTACATCTAATTCTATGAAATCCTCTAAATTATGATTCCTTTTAGGTTCTCTAAGTCTAACATAGACTTCTGCTTTTTGAATTCCTCAACAACCAACCGGCATAATTCCATATATAGTCACTTTTTTTATATTTCTATAATCTAAAATTTCTTTCGCCTCTTCAGAAATAATTATATTCATAATTAACACCTCTCATATTTAATTAATATTCAATTGTAAAAGTGTGAAATCATCCTCTAATTCTTTATATCTAAATTTATCAACATCATTTTTGATCTTCACAATTAATTTCTCTCTATCTTTTAAGCTATTATTGACTATCTTTCTAAGCCTGTGATAGCCATAGAATTCACTATCTTTATTCTTCGCTTCAATTAAACCATCTGTATATAATATAAGGCTATCATTTTTCTCTAAATTAATAGTTTCTTCTTTGTATTTAGCTTTTGAAAAAAATGACATTATAGGAAAACCTGTTCCTTCAAGCTTAATAATGCCACTATCTCTAGCTAATATAGGAATGCTATTATGCCCACCATTTACAAATTTCAAAACCTTATTACTAGTATTCATAACTCCATAGAATATTGTGAAATAGCTCTCACAATCTAAATCCAAGCCTAAGAAATTTTCATGTAGATATGCTATCGCCTCTTTTGGAGAAGTGAATTTATTCCCAGATGTGCCAAGTGTCTGTTTTATAAACATAGTCATTATAGATGCTGTAACGCCGTGACCAACAACATCGCTTATATAGAATCCTATATGCTCATCATCTATATAAAATATATCGAACATATCTCCACTTAACATTTCAGATGGCAAATATATATAATCAAAATTTATATTTTTATAATTTCCAGCTTTAGGTAGAAGTTTCCTTTGAATCTTTCTAGCAAAATTAATATCACGACTCATCTTTTCATTTTTTAAAATTATCTGTTTTTCTAACTTTCTTTCTCTAGTTATATCTCTTAATACTTCAACTATTGCATAGATATTTCCTTCAGAATCCATAACAGGAGAGCTCTTCATAGAAAAATATCTTTCTCCTATCTTCTCCTCTTTTTCAGATATCTCGCCAGTAGCTATTGTAGTTTCAGTTAAGCATCTTCTACAAGCGTCTACTCTACCAAAGATATCATAGCATTTATTATTTTCTAGTGATTTATCTTCTACACCTTCTTGCATAGCCCTATTAGAATATATTATATTACAATTTGTATCGATTACTCTTACCCAATCGACCATACTGTCTAATATATCGGATTCTAATTCTTTATTATTTTTTATTATTTCCTTATCTTTATATATTCTGCTTTGATTATTGAACATGGGCTCCTCCAAATAAAATGATATTAATTTAATTATACCATAGTCGTACAATTTTTCATCATACTATTAAAAATAGTTTTCATTTTTTACTTTTTTAAAAAAACTCATTATGATTTTCATCTATATATTAAAGATTCTAAGAATTGATAATTCTATTTTAACAAATGTGATTAATTACATTGTGACAATTGATTCTAATCACAGATATTTTTCTCATTAGATACTATAATTTATTCAGAGGTTAATAAATGATAATAAATTAGGATATTGGAGGTTTTATTATGAGTAAGATGTTTTGTTATCAATGCCAAGAAACTGCTGGCGGAAAAGGATGTACAGTGCAAGGTGTTTGTGGAAAAAAAGCAGATGTAGCAAATTTACAGGACTTATTAATCTATACATTAAAAGGTATCGCTCTTTATAGAAATGAGGCTAAAAATTTAAATATAGATACTAAAGAGGCTGATAGATTCATACAATTAAGTCTTTTTACTACAATAACTAATGCAAACTTTGACTATAATTATTTCATCAATAGAATAACAGAGGCAAAGAAATTAAGAGATGATTTAAAAAATCAAGTAAAAGAAAAGGACTCTTCAATTAATATTACTCACGATTCGGCTAATTGGGATTGTCCTGAAGATAAATATGATGAAAAGGCTTTAGATGTAGGTGTACTATCTACAGAAAATGAAGATATAAGATCTTTAAGAGAACTCACTATATACGGATTAAAAGGTGCTGCTGCTTATGGGCAACATGCTGCAAATTTAAATTTTGAAGATCAAGATATATATGATTTCTTCTCAGAAGCTTTAGTTGCTACACTTGATGACTCTCTATCAGTAGATGAACTTGTAGCATTAGTTCTTAAGACTGGAGATTATGGAGTTAAAGTTATGGCATTATTAGATAAAGCTAATACTGAGACTTATGGAAATCCAGAGCCTACAGAAGTAAATATAGGTGTTAGAAACAATCCTGCAATTTTAATTACAGGACATGATTTAAAAGATATGGAAGAATTACTAAAGCAGACTGAAGGAACTGGAGTAGATGTATATACTCATTCTGAGATGCTCCCTTCAAATAGTTATCCTGCATTCAAAAAATATGACCACTTAGTTGGTAATTACGGAAGTGCTTGGTGGGCACAAAAATCTGAATTTGAAACTTTTAACGGACCTATATTATTCACTACTAACTGTTTAGTGCCACCAAAAGATTCATATAAAGATAGAATCTATGTTACTGGTGCTGTTGGATATGAAGGTCTAAAAGTTATAAAAACTGATGAAAATGGAAATAAGGATTTCTCAGAAATAATTGAGCATGCTAAGAAATGTCCACCTCCAACTCAGATTGAAGAAGGTTCAGTTATGGGTGGATTTGCACATAATGCCGTACTATCTGTAGCTGATAAAGTAATAGAAGCTGTAAAATCTGGAGATATAAAGAAATTCTTCGTAATGGGTGGATGTGATGGAAGAATGAAGAGCAGAGACTATTATACAGAATTTGCTAAAGCTCTTCCTAAAGATACTATAATCTTAACAGCAGGATGTGCTAAATATAGATATAATAAATTAGATTTAGGAGATATAGGTGGAATTCCTAGAGTTCTAGATGCAGGACAGTGTAACGACTCTTATTCATTAGCAGTTATAGCAATGGAATTACAAAAAGCCTTTGAATTAGAAGATATAAACGATTTACCAATTGAATTTAATATAGCATGGTATGAGCAAAAAGCAGTTATAGTACTATTAGCTTTATTAGCATTAGGTATTAAAAATATTCATCTTGGACCAACATTACCAGGATTCTTATCTCCTAATGTTGCAAACGTATTAGTTGAAAACTTTGGTATCGCTCCTATCACTTCTGTAGAAGAAGATATAGAGGCTTTAGTTTAATAAAGAATTTAGTTCATATAATATAAATAAAAAAAGAGATTATTCAGTTTTAAACCGAATAATCTCTTTTATTTTTCTTCTAACATCTTTCTATTCATATCCTTTAAGTCAAAGAATAGAAATATTCCTGTTAATATAGCAGCTAAAACGTCAGAAAGTGGTGCTGCATACCATATCCCATTGAGTCCATATTTTCTAGAAAGTATCAAAAGCGCTGGTACTAATATTAATCCTTGTCTAGATATACTCATTATAAAGGATTTCATAGGTAAGCCTTTTGCCTGAAAATAGTTAGAGGAAACTATCTGAAACCCTACTATTATAAATGATAGAAAGAATAGTTTCACACCATGATCAGCCGTTTTTAATAGCTCTGGATTCTTAGTAAATAATCCTACTATGCTTTTTGTAAAAAACTGAGTCAATATAAATCCAATAGATGTAAATATAGTTGCTACACCTATCGCTAACTTCAATGTATCCTTTACCCTTTTATAATTCTTTGCACCATAATTATATCCAACTATAGGTTGCGAACCCTGATTAATTCCAAATACAGGAAGAATTATTATAGTTAAAATACTATTTATTATTCCGTAAGTCGATATAGCAATTGCTCCTCCAGTCTCTGATAAAACTCTATTATAAATCAAAGTTATAATACTATTTAATAATTGTATTGAGAATTGAGTCATTCCTAAAGCTAATATCTTTTTTATGATACAGAACTGAGGAGTCATATAAGCTATTTCCAGTCTCATCTCTGTATTCTTTTCAGATATGAAAAATATGAATACAATTAGAAAAGCTATAATCTGTGCTATTGCAGTTGCTATTGCAGCTCCCTTTATTCCTAACCCCATAAAATATATAAAAAGAGCATCCAATATTATATTCACTATTGCTCCTGAGAGCATACTTGTCATCGCAAGTTTAGGTTTTCCTATAGCTCTTACAAAATTATTTAATCCAAATCCAAGCATCTGAAAAGGAAATCCAAATGCTAGGTATCTTAAGTATTCCTTTGAATGTGGTAATACTTTATCTTTAGCTCCAAAAAATTTTAATATAGGTTCTGGAAAGATCAAGAGAACAGCGGTAAATACAATTCCTGAAATTACCAGTATTATAAATGCATTACCCAGAATAAATTTTGCTTCTTCTTCTCTTTTTTGCCCAAGTCTTATTGAGGTCAGTGCTGCTCCTCCAAAACCGGAAAGACTTCCAATAGCCATCAGTATTAAAATTATAGGAAATACTACGAAAGCTCCCGCAAATGCATCTGAACCTACAACTCTTCCAATAAATACCCTATCAACTATATTGTAAATTGCATTTACAACCATAGCAACTATAGCAGGAATCGAAAAAGAAAGCAATAATTTGGATATTTTTTCTTCTCCTAATTGATTAGAGGTACTCACCTTAAAAATCCTCCTATTAAATACTATTTAAAATTAACTCTATGATAAACTTTTTTTCCTTTTTTAATCATCATACTTCCATTTTCAAAATATGATTTATCTATAGATATGCTAGGCTCTTTTATAGTCTCTTCATTAATATGAATTCCATTTTGTTGAACCAATCTTCTTCCTTCTCCATTAGATTTAGTAAGACCTAGTTCTACAAGCAATGATAATAGACCTATCCCTTCTTCGAATCTACTCTCATCAATATCTGTAGAAGGTATTGAATCGGCATCCTTTCCACCTTCAAATAGTGCTCTTGCAGCCTTTTGAGATTCTTCAGCTGCTTTTTCCCCATGTATTAATTTAGTTACTTCATAAGCTAATATCTCTTTCGCTTTATTTATCTCAGCTCCTTCTAATTCAGAGAGCTTTCTAATTTCTTCTATAGGTACAAATGTTAACATTCTAAGACATTTTTCAACATCAGCATCATCTACATTTCTCCAATATTGATAGAAATCATAAGGTGACATCTTATCAGCCGATAACCAACATGTTCCATCTGCAGTCTTACCCATCTTCTTGCCTTCACTATTCGTTAAAAGTGTGCAAGTCATTGCATAGACCTGCTCTCCACCTTTTCTTCTAATAAGATCCATACCAGCAATCATATTAGACCATTGGTCATCTCCGCCTAATTGCATTTTACAATTATATTCTTTATTTAGAATATAAAAATCGTAACCTTGCATTAACATGTAATTGAATTCAAGAAAAGAAAGTCCTTTCTCTAATCTCTGCTTAAAACATTCTGCAGTTAACATCCTATTTACAGAGAAATGAACTCCTATATCTCTTAAGAAATCAAGGTAGTTTAGATTTAATAGCCAATCTGCATTATTAACTAATAGGGCTTTATCATCTTTAAAATCTATAAATCTTTCTAATTGAGATTTTATCCCTTGAACATTTTTTTCTATATCTTCTTTCGATAGCATCTTTCTCATATCTGTTCTGCCAGAAGGATCCCCAATTACGGCTGTTCCTCCTCCTACTAATGCAATAGGTCTATGACCTGCTTTTTGCATATGAGCCATGAACATCATAGCTATAAAATGGCCTACATGAAGACTGTCTGCAGTAGGATCAAAGCCAATATAGAAAGTTATCTTTTCTCTTCCTAATAACTCTCTGATTTCATCTTCATGAGTCATCTGTTTTATATATCCTCGTTCATTTAAAATATCGAATACATTTCTATCTTCCATTTCTTCCTCCATTTCTTATATTTTTGTGAATGAAAAAAGCCTCTCACCCCTAAGGACGAAAAGCTCGATTTAATCTCCACAGAAATATAAAATAATCCGTTTAAAAAGTTTATTTAGCTTTAAATAAATATGCTTTTCTTCTAGGATTAATCTTAATATATATATATTTCTTTGTCAATATTCAAGATGCTCTTAAGACCATAAATGAGAGGATGGATTTCTCCATCCTCTCATCTAATTGTTTTTATTTTGCTTCGATTTCTAATTCATTCTCCCATAACCCGTGAATATTACAATAGCTAATTGCATATAATTTACCTGATTTTGGAAGCTTAACTGATACCTCTACACATGGCTCTGCAAATATATCAGACTCTCCATGTGCTGCAAATTCATAGCTTCCTAATTCAACTGCTAATTTCGCTCCCTCAGGAACAAAGAATAACTTTATCCACTTTATATTATGCTCTAAAGTATTTGGATGTGCTATTTCTTCTCCAACATGAGCTTTTATTTTTATTAATTCACCAACCTCAAATTTATCTGGTGCAATTATTGCTGGAACGTGCTTTTCCCCTTTCCAGTCTCCTGATTGTACAATATTCTCTATAGCCATTTTAATTCTGCCTCCTAATATATACTTAAATTCGCCTCTGTTTAATATATACACCATTTCTATATGGATTAAACAATTATCTTAAATCATTTTTTGCCCTATATATTCAATTTATTTTTCTCAATATAAAGGTATAAAAATAAAGCTAGAATCTATATCTAGCTTTATCTCTATATATTTATTTATACGAATTTTTTAATCTAAAATTATAAAAGTTCGTCTCCTTCTTCCCAGTTAGCTGGTACTAAACCTTCTGTTTGAAGTCCTTTTAATACTCTTAGTATTTCGTCAACATTTCTTCCAACGTTTAAATCGTGGCAAACGCTGTACTTAACTTCTCCATCTGGATTTATTATGAATAGTCCTCTAAGTGCTATTCCTTCATCTTCTAGTAAAACTCCATAATCTTCTGAAGCTTTTCTAGTCTTATCTGAAGCTAGTGGATGGTTTAACTTTCCTAATGCTCCATCTATCCAAGCTTTATGTGAATGCTCACTATCAGTACTTACTCCTAATACTTCTGCATTCAACTCTTTGAATTCATCATACCTTTGACTAAAGGCTCTTATTTCAGTCGGTCAGATGAAAGTAAAATCTAGTGGGTAGAAGTATAATACTAAATACTTTCCTTTATAATCTGATAATTTTACATCTGTAAAGTCTGATCCATCACCAAGTACTGCTGGTAGATTAAAATCAGGAGCTGGTTTTCCTACTAATCTGTCCATCAAAATCTCTCCTTTTATTTTCATTGATTTATTTAAAATTGAACGAATTTATTAGAATTCTTATAAATTCTTTCTCACAATACTATTATACCCTTATTTATTAAGGCAAAACATTTTTTTGAAAATTAATCTAATTCGTTCTCTATAGATATTATAATCCATATTGTAAAATATTTCCACTTTCCTTTATATGCTCTTAATTAATATAAGTATTAATTGACATATCTAAATAAATAAAATAAAATAATACTTAATTGTATCTAGGGAGATGATTTAATGCATAAATTAGGATTTATAGGTCTTGGTAATATGGGATTTAGTATATTGTCAGGATTGATTAGTGATGATAATTCTAAAGAATTTACTTTCTATGAAATATCGGATCAGATAATAGATAGGATTGAAAATGAATATGGGATAAAATCTGCGAGAAGTTTAGAAGATCTCTGTTCTAATTCAAAATATATTTTACTGGCTATTAAGCCTCAAAATTATAAAGAAATAATCGAACAAATATCCGATTATTTAAATGATGATTCTATAATAATAACTATAGCACCTGGCTTTAGTACTGAAGATATCAAAGCGATTCTAGGAAAAGATTTTAAAATTGTAAGATCAATGCCTAATACTCCGGCATTAGTCTCTGAAGGAATGAGCTGTATATCTTTTTCTGATAATGAATTTACTCAATCTGAGAGAGAAGATATAGTAAATATATTTAATTCCTGTGGTAAAGTGGAAGTAATACCTGAAAATTATATGGATGCGGTAGTTCCAGTATCGGGATCTTCTCCTGCATATATATATATACTTATAGAGGCTATGGCGGATGCTGGTGTATCTATGGGACTTACTAGAGAACTCTCTTATAGATTAGCCTCACAAGCTGTCCTAGGCTCTGCTAAAATGGTGATAGAAACAAATAGGCACCCAGCTGAATTAAAAGATGCAGTTTGTTCCCCTGGCGGTACTACTATAGCTGCTGTACGTGAATTGGAAAAGAATGGATTTAGATCTTCTTTAATAGAAGCTATGCAAAAAGCATTTGAAAGAGGTATAGAATTAAAAAATCTATAGACTTAGTCTATAGATTTTTTAAATTTATATATAATTTTCTGTTATATTTAATCTCTAATCGTATGCTTCTATAAAATCTCTTCCTTTATCCGTTACATATGCAATACTATTTTTGATTTCAAGCATACTCTCTTTTTCTAATTCTGTAATTGTGTCATTTATAAACTTCTTATTCATTCTAAAATGCTCATTCAATGTATTGATATTACATTCTTCTACAAAATCATCCTTAGCCATATGTCTATTCACATGGAATAGAATCGAAAGTTTTGCAAAATCTAATCTCTGTTTCTTTCTTCTTCTAATATTAGTTATAACACCATCATTAGGAGATAATATGAATACAATTGTAAATACTATTCCTGTAACAGTAGCAATCATACCAGCTATAGATACATCCCATCTTATAGCCAAGTAATGGCCTATTGCACTATTAATCGCTCCAATTAAAATAGCATAAAATATCATTCTCTTAAGATTATTCGTCAATAAATATGCCGTTGCTGGCGGAACAATCATAAATGAAATAACTAATATTGAGCCTACTGCTTGGAAAACTCCAACCGTAGTTATAGATACTATAGTCATAAGTGCATAGTGAAGAGCTACGGGTGCAAATCCTAATATAAATGCTTCTGATTTGTCAAAAGTTACTAATTTAAGTTCTTTATAAAATAATAATACGAATATCAAATTTATTATAAATATCGCACCTATAAGATACATAGCTTTCGGTCCTATATCTGTACCATTTAACAATAATCTATCAAAAGGCGCAAATTCTATCTCTCCTAGAAATACCGAGTCTATGCATAGATGTACTGAACTTGCAAATTTAGATATCATTATAATCGCTATACTGAATAGAGCCGGAAATATTAGTCCAATTGCCGAATCTTCAGAGACAAGATTAGTCTGATTCAAGAGTTCAGTAAGATAAACTGTCAGAACTCCCATTAACGCTGCTCCAATTACTAATAATGGCGAGGATAGATCTTGAACTATGAAGAACGATATAACTATACCAAGAAGTATAGTATGAGTTATAGAATCACATATCATGGCCATTTTTCTGAGGATTAGAAAAACACCTGGTATTGCACAAGCCATTGCGGCTAATATTGCTATTATTTGAATTTGGACATGAGCACTCATTCTATCACCTTGTATTCTTCTTTATTTTTATTTCTAAACTTAAGTTTTCTCCATAACAATCCTCTTTTTGGAGCAAAAATTAAGCTTATCAAAACTATTACACTTGCAACTAATACTATAACCGGTCCTGTTGCTAATTTTGAAGTTGTCGAGCTTATAACAGTTCCTACTACTCCAGAAATCGCCCCGAATATTGAAGACAGTACTATCATCTTACTCAATTGATTAGTCCACTGTCTTGCTGCAGAAGCTGGAGCTATTAACATAGCACTCATAAGTACTACACCTACCATCTGTATGCCTACCATTACGGCTAAAACTATCAAAAATGATATTAACATTCCTACTTTCTGTGAAGAAATTCCTATAGTGTCAGAGAATTCCGAATCAAAAGATACGATCTTCATCTCTTTCCAAAATAATCCTACTAATACTATTGTTATTATACACATAGCTACCATCATCTTTAAATCTCTAGCAAGGAAAGTTGAAGCTTGCCCAAAAATAAATTTATCTAGACCTGCTTGATTTGAATTAGCTAATTTTTGTATATAGGTTAAAAAAACTACTCCTAATCCAAAAAACGATGAAAATACTACTGCTAATGCAGTATCAAATTTTATCTTAGAATACCTAACTATAGAAAAGATAAAATAAGAAGCTAGGAATCCAGATAAAGTAGCGCCTAAAAGCAATGCTTCTGTAGCTTTTATCTGTGTTAATATAAAAGCTATACATATACCTGGTAATGCTGAGTGAGAGACCGCATCTCCAAGCAAACTCTGTTTTCTTATAAAAGCAAAACTTCCCATAATCCCGCTAATTACTCCTAATATAGCAGAACCTATTGCAACAATCTGTATCGTATAATCTTTAAATATAGATAAATCCATATTACTCACCTACCGCTTCTCTTTTTATAGAGTAAGCTCTGTCTATATTCTCATCTGTGAACACATCTTCAACTTTACCGTAGTCTATTATAGTTTTATTCAAAAGTATAACATCATCAAAGTATTCGGGTACAGTTCTTAAATCATGATGCACTATTACTAATGTCTTCCCTTGCTCTTTAAGCTCTCTTAGTAGATTGACTATTGTAAGCTCCGTTTTGGCATCTACCCCTTTAAAGGGTTCATCCATAAAATAAATATTTGCTTCCTGAACTAATGCTCTTGCTAAGAAGACTCTCTGTTGTTGTCCTCCAGATAATTCAGAAATTTGTCTACTCTTATAATCTGCCATACCTACTCTTTCTATAGCTCTTTCTGCTTTTTCTTTATCTTCTTTTTTTGGTCTTTTAAACCATCCAAGTTTTCCATATCTTCCCATTAAAACTACGTCAAAAACGTCTGTTGGAAAATCCCAATCTACTGAACCTGATTGAGGAATATAGGCGATATCTTGATTTTTATTACTGTAGACATCGCCTTCTATTAAAACTCTTCCTGCTATAGGTTTTATAAGGTTAAGTATGGATTTAATAAGTGTTGATTTTCCCGCACCATTAGGGCCAACTATTGCTGTTATTCTCCCTTTCTCAATCTTAAGATCTATATCCCTTAAAACAGGCTTCTCTCTATATGCTACGGTCAGATCGTCTACTCTTATTATGCTATCCATTTACTCCACTCCTTATTATAAACTCCTTAAATATTTTTATTTCAATGCTCCTGCAATAGTATCTATATTATGCTTTACAGTCGCTATATAAGTGTCATCTCCCGATCCTTCGTCACCTAATGAATCTGAATAAAGCTCTCCACCTATTTGAACATCGAATCCTTTTGCCTTAACTGCTTCTTGAAGTGCTTCTACATTCTTCTTAGGCACTGAAGACTCAACGAATATGGCTTTTATCTTACGATCTTTTATGAAATCAGATATTTCTGTAACATCCGATGTACTCGCTTCCGATTCAGTACTAATTCCTTGAAGACCTTTTACTTCGAAACCATATCTTTTAGCGAAATAATTAAAGGCGTCGTGTGCAGTTACTAATACTCTTTGATCTTCTGGTACTTCTTTAGCCTTTTCTTCTACATATTTATCAAGTTCATCTAATTCTGCTAAATAACTATCGAGATTCGATTTATAATCATCTTTATTTTCTGGATCTAATTCTTCTAATTTAGCTTCTACTTCTTTTGCTACTTCTTGCCAGATAGTCACATCAAACCAGATATGCGGATCAAAATTACCTTGAAAATCTGGTGATTTTAATAATAGACTTTCATCTAAATTAGATGAAGAATCTAAGATCATCTTATCTTTTTTCTCAAGACTTCCAAAAACTTCTCCCATCTGTCCTTCAAGATGTAATCCACCATATACTACTAAATCGGCTTCCTCTAATTTATTTACATCTCCAGCACTAGGTTTATAAAGATGTGGATCTACTCCTGGTCCCATCAGTCCATCTACTTCTAAATGGTCCCCTGATAGTTGATCTACTAAATCTTTAAGCATAGTAGTCGTAGCTACTACTGTCTTCTTACCGCCTTCTTTCGAATCCTCTTTAGACTCGTCTTTTTCATCTGATTTACCTTCTTTATCACCAGAGTCCTCCACCTTTGTATCTGTAGAGCCATTATCTTTATTTCCATCATCTCCACCAGAACATCCTACTGCAGAAATGGCAATTAAGGAAATTGACATTGCTAATGCTAAAAATCTCTTCATAATTATACCTCCTCAAATTCTTTACTTGTGTAATATAATAACAATTTTCATTATCATAGTCAAGTATATATCTAAATTTTTTTATGTTTTCTTTTAAAAATTTAATTGATATCTATTGATTTTAAAGTGTTTCCATAAAAGTCTTTGATTTGAAAGGTATTATTATAATATATTCCATAGGAATTCTTACTCTCTTTCTTTGGTAAAGTTGTAGATCCTGGATTTAAAAAGTATATACCTTTTTTCATCTCTGCTCTTGGAATATGTGTATGTCCTTGAATAAAAACTGAACCTACTGGTATATTAGGCATTTTATCCTCATTATATACATGCCCATGAGTTATGAACATTCTATGTCTATCTACTAATATATTTGAATATGTTGAACTTATCTGAACCTCTCACGACTAAAGTCATGAGGTTCTTGGTCAAGTACTCCTTTGCTGCAAGTACAGTATCACCAAGCTATCCCCATAGTTCC
>JAUNVB010000013.1 GCA_030537835.1 Andreesenia angusta
CCAAGAAAGCTAAGAAATTAGAAGAAAAGAGAGCTAAGATAGCAGCTAAGAAAGCTAAATATAATAGATAGTATAAAGGCTTAGTGAAATTAATATTAATTTCACTAAGCCTTTTTTATTTTATTCATACTTAATAGCATTTAATCGATTGAACAAATAAGAATAATTATATATAATATAATACATATAATTTATTTATATAAAATTAATATTTTATTTATAAAAAACTAAGAAAGGGTGATTATTTAATGAAGCCAAAATTATTTGGTAAAATAGTTATAATTTCTACGATTTTACTTAGTTTAAGTATAAACCAAGCTAATGCGACTAGCTTTCATGATATTCCAGAACATTGGTGTTCTAGCAATATTGAAAAAGCTGTTGAACTAAACATTGCTAATGGTTATACAGATGGCGGATTTAGACCTGATGCTCCAGTAACTAGAGCAGAATTTATAGCATTAACCAATAAGACATTTGGCTATACAGAAGATATTCTCAATGAAGAAACTGTAATAGCAAAAGCTTCACTAGAAGAAGTGAAAGAAGACTCTAATTCTGATAGTTCAGATTTAGAAAAGGATGAGAATGAAGAAAAAAAGGATTCCGATAGGGATGAAGATTCTTACGATGAATTATTAAATACTAAACCTGAGGAAAATAAGCCTGAGAAAGAAGATTTAAAAGAGTATAATGACGTCTCGAAAGATTCTTGGTATTATAATCAAATAAGAATAGCTCAGAAAAAGGGTTATATATCAGGATATCCAGGAGATTTAATGAAGCCTGATGATCCAATAAGTAGAGAACAAGCTGCTACTATAGTTGCTAGAATCTTAGGATTATCTAATGATTTTGCACCGGCAGAATTTGAGGATTCTGCTTATATTTCAGATTATGCATATTATTCAGTAGGAGCATTATCTTCAAGAGGAATAATTGCTGGATATAATGATGGTAGGTTTGATCCGCAAGGACAGATAAAAAGAGCAGAGTCTGTTATTCTTCTTTTGAAGTCTATAGGACAAGATGTCAAATTTGCAGATCCGGATAATTCAATATTAGTTATAATAGATGGTAAATACTACTATCAAGATGAAACTAATGGAGCCATAGTTTTAAGAGGACAAACTAATGGTGGAGTTATAGATATAAAAGGAACTAGACAGTTTCTTGATCTAGACAATACAGTAAAAGAGGGTTGGCACGATATCAATGGACAGAAATACTATTCTACAATAGGAGTAGGTTTTGCTCGTGGTTGGCAATGGGTAGGAGACTCATGGTTCTATTTTGATCCTGCTAATTACTTTATGTATAATGGTGGTGTGAAGTGTACTGGTCTTGGCGTATACTGGTTTGGTAACGATGGTAGAGTTAAAGTAGGATATAGAGGAGGATATAGAGGCTTTAACTGGGCAGGACCAACAGAACAAGAACTTAGCAATGCTTGGCTATATACTGAAGACGCTCCAAGAATCATGAAAGGACAATCTGTAATAAACTATGCTATTCAACACGAAGGTAGAAGATTTAGATATTGGGGTTGTGATTTAAATGATTATTCAGGAGTTTATTGTTGTGGAGCAGTTTATTCTGCATATAAAGAAGTTGGTTTAAGAGTACCTGGACCAGCTGATTGTAATATGTACGCAGATGATGGTTTTAAAATGGTTGAAGCACAATATGTAATGGCACCAGAATTTGGAGGACAGCAGATACCATTAAACTATGATACTATGTGGCCAGCAGATATAATGTTTGCACATCATAGTTATTCACAATATAGATATAATCATGCAGTTATGTACATGGGGAAAAATGGAAATACACCTATGATAATACATGCATGTAACCTAGGATTTGTAATGGAGCCAGCATCAGTAATACCTTATGGATGGGGATCAACTTATGTTGGAGTAGCTAGATATAATTAAAAAGAAAGGACTTGGTCCTTTCTTTTTTAATAGAAGTTTGAGAATAATTGTTCTGGTAATATATTATAAATTATTAAATATATAGTTAAAATTATAAAATAGTTTAGCATGATTTTATGAAAGCAAAATATCACTATTATTACTATAGGCGTTATAAAGGTGTGTTAGTAATAAGGGAATTTAGATAAAGAATATAAAGCATATATAAGTGGGTATAATGAACAAAAGTTTGAGTCATAAAAGGAGATGTTAAGAGTGAAGAAAAAATTAGCGTCAATAGGATTAGCGTTGACAATGATATTTAATTCAACAGCAGCATTAGCATATTATGATATAAATAGTCATTGGGCAAAAGGATATATTAATGAAATGAAGAATATGAATGTATTAAATCAATTTATAGGGAATTATATAGAGCCGGATAAACCTATGACAAGAGAAGAATGTGCAGTACTGATAAGTGATTTTCTTGAAGTTTATGCAGGCTATAAACCACCATATAAAAATAATAATTATAAGTTCCCAGATTTAAGAAATAATCAAAATGCAGATAAAATAAGAGCACTCAGTTTAATGACATATAAATCATATATGACTGGAAATGGAAAAGATGATCTTAAGATAATAAACGGAATCAAAGGTAGTGATGGAAGATTTTACTATAATCCGAATGAACCAATTACAAGGGCTGAATTTACAAAGATGCTTCTTTCAGCATTAGATTGTTTTGGATATATAATGGCTAGCGATGCATTAATATCTATAGCTACAGATTGTGATTTACATTGGGCAATAAGATATATAAGAAATGCCAATGGTTTTGGGATTCTGAATGGATATATATATCACGATAATCAAGGACCATATACAGTTAGATATGATTTAGGTAATGGAGTTATAGAAACATTGCCAGGAAGCTGTTATATCGAATTTCGTCCAGAGAATCAAGTGACAAGGGCAGAAGCTATAAAAATGATTTCTAAAGCAAAAGAGCTTGACTATGTAGGGTTAGGACTTGGAACTAGTAGACCTATAAATTCTAGAGATAAATTAAACTATTTATCTTACTAATACTATATGCTTAAGAAATGCTATATTAAAGATTTAAAATAGAGAAAATGATAACGATATATTTTCCAATGTCTGAAGCTATAATATTCAACTCAACAGCTGCACTTGCATATTATGATTTAGATAATCACTGGACAAGTCAAGATATAGATAAGATGAAGAAGATGGACATATTGAAATAATTTACAGGAAATTATATAGAGCCAAATAAACCAATATTCTGAGAAATGTATAAGAAATTTTCAGAGTTAGTAAACATTATTACTAATTTAAAAATTGAAACATTGAGTTTTCTAATATGGAATTCAGCAGTGACTAGAAAATAATCTCCACAAAAAATGGATGCGAAGATTCTAAATAGAGTTATGTTAAGATATTATAAAGGTAATATATTTTATAAGAGCTAAATTTGAAATATGCTCCTATCTGCTTTAGATTGCTTTGTATATATTGCACTAGTAATTACGGCCAATCCATAACTGATGCAGAATTACACTGAGTAAGAGAATATCTAATGAATCGTCATGGATTGGTATATTTATAGTGCAATTGATCTTTAAATTAAAAACTTAGAAATGTGATGATATTATGAAGTTATAGATTATAATATTGCAAAAATAAAGGCTGAAGCATTCTATGCAACAGCCTTTATTTTAATGCGGATTTACTATCTTTTGATAACATACATATAATTCTCTTAATTCCTGTAAGACCAAATCTACATTAGGAACTATCAATCTAGATTTCATATAATCGTTTATGACTTCCTTATTATCTTCTATAGGGAAATCATCGTCATCAATAATGGCACGAGCAAGATCTCCCTTAATACTGTCCATATCTTTGATTTCGGAGGTCTTAAGCCATTTCTTAAATTCATTTTCCACGATATCACCTCTAATAGATTCATTTGTGAAGCATTATAACAATATTATAATATAAAATCAATATATAATAAGAATTAGATAAGGATTAATTTAAAATAGTTAATATTAAAACTCTTTGGGTAAATATATTATATTGAAAGGGGGTACGAAATATGGAGAGTATAACGGATTTATCAATATTATCTACAAATATAATAAAGGATTATATAGGGGAAGTAGATACTGCCATAGATATAACCCTTGGAAATGGATACGATACAGAGAAAATACTAGACTTTGTAGAGAATAAAGTTTATGCATTTGATATACAAAAAGAAGCAATAGATTATTCAAAAAAGCGATTAAAAAAGACTTTAAAAGATGAAGATTATTCTAAAATAATATTTATAAATCAGACACATGAAAATATAGATGAATACTGTAAAAAAGCCCAATTAATAATAGGGAATTTAGGATATCTTCCCAATTTTGATCATGAGATAAAAACATTACCCTATACTACATTAGTTTGTTTAGAGAAATCATTAAAAATCTTAGATTATTTAGGAATTCTTGCAGTAACAAGTTATCTAGGACATGATAGAGGTAAAGAGCATGAAACATTAGAAGCTTTTTTTAAATCCTTAGATTCAAAGAAATACAAAGTTATAAGTATAAATCCATTAAATCAAGCAGAGATGTCCCCAAAACTTTTTATCTGTCAGAAACTTTTTTAAATATTAATCTAGAGTAAATATATGAACAAGAGGAAATAATTAAGAAAATATGATATCATAAAAATTCCAAGAGAGATTATTTAAACTAGAGAAGAATTATAAAAAAAGTAGGAGATGATTTTGTGAACTTTTTAGAATTGACGAAAGAGAGATATTCAGTAAGAAAATTTAGCGACAGAGAAGTAGAGCAGGAAAAGATAGATAAGATATTAGAAGCAGCAAAGAATGCACCAACTGCTACAAATGCCCAGCCACAGAGAATTTACATTATACAAAATGAAAGTATGGAAAAATTAAAAGAATGCACTACATGCACATTTGGTGCTAATATGGCAATACTCGTCTGCTATAATAAAGATGAATCTTGGAAAAGAGATAAATTTGATGGAGAAGATAGTGGAATATTAGATGCAGCTATAGTTGGAACACATATAATGCTAGAAATAGTTGAACAAGGACTCGGTTCTACTTGGGTAGGATATTTTGATCCAGAAAAAATTGTAGAATTATTCGATATTCCAGAAAATATAATACCAAAAGCATTATTTCCGCTAGGATATCCAGCTGAAGATTCTGAGCCTAGTGAAAGACATTTCAAGAGAAAAAATATAGAAGAAATAGTAAAATATATATAGAGAAATTTTTTAGAAGCAAATTTATATATTAAAAATTTGCTTCTAAATTATACATAATATGAAGAGTTAAGAATGAATAAAAAGAGTCTATATGTTATAATCTAATATATAAATAATAAGAATATCCTAGAGGTGATTATTTGAAAAAGATAGTTAGAAATGTCCTGCCTATAATACTCGCAGTAATAGTAGTAGGTGTAAGTGCAATGATTGTAAATTCAATGATAAATAAATCAAAAGAAAAAAATAAAGAAGAAAAAGTTATTACGGAAGAGGATAGAAAAAGTTCAAAAGACGATAAAAGAAAACCTAAGAAGAAAAAAGCAAAAAAAGTACCAGATTTAGTAGGATTAGATTTAAAAACAGCTAAATACTATTTAGGAAAAAACAATTGTAAATTAGGTAAAGTGGAGTATAGAAATAGTGATTCTATGTATGATACGGTAATTGAGCAATCTGTAAAACCAGGTCTTCCAGTTAAATCTGACGAGAAAAAAGTAGTAGATTTAGTATTAAGTAATGGAGCATCGTTTGGCAATTATCAACCAGTTACTCCAGCACCACCTGTTCAAAAACCAAAAGAAGATGAAGAAGAAAAAGAAGAAGAAGAAGATAAAGAAGACAATGAAAATAATGAAAACAATGAGAATAATGGAGCTAATGAAAACAATGCAGGAAATAGTGGAATTGTAGAACCTTCTCAAGGAGGAAATAATCAATCAGTACCACAACCGCAACCAGTACCACAACCTCAACCGCAGCCACAACCAGCTCCTCAGCCACAGCAACCACAGCCAGTAGCGCCTGTAGAAAATAATCAATAAAAGATAAAAATAATCCCTGATTCAGGGATTATTTTTTTATCTCTTTTATATTAAATTTTATCTTTTCCTTTTTTATATCAGCAGTTATCTCATAATATCTATTAGATTTGAAAAAGAAAGATATTTCTATTTCAGATGATTCAGTTTTCTTCCTCAAAGAACGATCAAAATATTTGAATTTAATTGTTCTCTTTCCGCATTCTAATTTATACAGAGGAGTTTTATCTTTAAGGGATTTTAAAAAGTTTAAAAATCCATCTTCTGCAAGTACAGGACTATTACCATCTATACTAGTTATAACGATGTTTTCTTCGGGAGAAATATATGCTAATCTATTCTTACTTATATTTTTAATATTATTTTTTATTTCACTTCCTCCTCTCTAATAAGAACTTTAATATAATATCAATTATATCAAAAGAGAGTACTAAAATCTTTCATTCATAGGATAAAATATAGAATATGTTAATATAATATTAAGAGGTGTTTTTATGAATATATTTAAAATTCCAAAATTAGGAGAAGAAGAATATTTTGAAGAACTAAAGAAATTTAAAAACGGAAGAATAGAAAGGATTATATCATCAAATAATACAACAGATTGGTTAGAACAAAAGGAAGATGAATATGTGATACTAATAAAAGGCAATGCAGAAATAGAATATGAAGATATAAAGATAGAAATGAGTTCAGGAGACACATTATATATACCGAGAGGACAAAAACACAGAGTGAGTTATACTGATGAAGAATGTATTTGGATTTGCATATTTTTTGATGAATAATTAGGAGGTAGAAATGGAAAGTCTAGGAAGTAAAATATCAAAAGCTTTGATTAAGAGAATGCATTTCAAAGATCTGATGAGTCTTGAAGGAGAAGCTTTTTGGGAAGATGTAAGAGAGCAAAAAATGAGAAAACCAATAGTATTAAGACCAAATATTTTTAGAGATCTGCATATGGAGGAAATAGATATTGGAGAATATGATGTATATAGAATATATCCTGAAAAAGATGATGCTAAGAAATTGATAATCTATCTTCATGGGGGAACATTTGTATATTCAATACTTCCATTTCATTTTAATTTTATCTATGATCTATTAGAATCGACCAAAATACAAGCAGTAGTGCCTTTATATCCACTGTTGCCAGAAGGAACGGCAGATATGATTCATAGCAGACTGATAGAAGTATATGAATCTGTATTAGATTCAGGAATAGATCCTAAAGATATAATATTTATGGGAGATTCATCTGGTGGATACCTATCCTTGTTAGCAATGCATCTATATAAGAAGAGAAATATTCCATTGCCTAAACAAATGGTTTTAATATCACCACTTTTAGATCTATGCAGTCCTCCAGATGGAGCTGAAGTATTCGAAGAAAAAGATCCTTTTATTGCAATGGGATGTAGAGAGGCTCTGTATAAGAAACTGAGTGAGGGAAGAAGTGTAGATGATCCATTAGTTAGTCCAAGATTTGGAAATTTTTCAGACTTTCCTAAAACCGATATAATATCAGGAACAGATGATTTACTCCATCTTCAGGCGATAAAATTCTATCAAGAAAAAAAAGACGAATTTGATTTAAAGCTACATCTATATGATGATATGATACACAATTTTCCGCTCATACCAACTATTGAAGGGTTACAAGCTAGGAAATTTATAAAGAAATTAATAATCCCTGATTAATCAGGGATTATTTTATTGTGTATCTGTAAATACACCATTTATAACTGTTATAAATTGTATAATGCAAACTATATAGAATATAAGCATTCCTATATTTAAATAGGCTTTTTTATTTAAATTATTTACATTAAAAAATTTATTATTAGGAGGCTCTAACCTTATATTCTTTCTATATTTAAAGAATACAATCAATCCAATTATAAATACTGAGAGTACGATTAAGCTATAAGCTGCTATAATTCCCATTCCTTGTAGAGTAATGGAATTAGGATTTGTAACATATTCTACTATAGCTAATGGAAGGAAGCCACCCATAAAATTAATAATCATATGAAGAATTATAGTATATTTTATTGAATTAGTTTTTATAGCTATATATGCAAATATCATACCTAGAGCAGTAGCATAGAAAAATTGGGAAAAATTTCCATGAAAAAGTCCGAATAAAATAGCAGTATAAAATATAGCAAATTTATCTCCATAAAATCTAACTCTATTCAATATAACCTTTCGAAATATGAATTCTTCTACTATAGGAGCTATAATTGCAGTGAAGAACATGATGAGATATTTATTCGTTCCATTTAATAGCTCATCTAAAGGATTTATTATTTCAGTATTAGTTATATTCATTATTAATAAATTTATTATCAAACCGACTAAATTGAAAATATATATAGCAGATATTGATACAGTAAAGAAAGCTAAAAATTGAGTCAATTTTAGATCTTTCTTATCTCCTCTTTCATATTTAGGCAAATTCCTCAATAATAGATAGAATATAGGAAGACCTAAAATATACATAAGCGAAAAGTAGATCCAAATAGTCCATGATTTATTTGCAAGGTTAGGATTTATAGAATCTAGTATATACTTTCCGATAAATTGAGAAAGTACTGATATTAAAAAAATTGAAGAAAGAGATAGTCCAATACGACTAAATTTTCTTTTAGTGATATTTTTAGACTCAGTACTTAATTGAATATTTTCCATCTTATTCTCCTTTCGAAAGAATTGAAAAAATTTCTTTAAAGAGAATTGTATCAATTATGAGGCTAAAAATCAATACTTAGAATTAATATAGAATTATAAAAATTGAATTATTTAATTCATATAGAATAAAGTATTATAAATTGGGTAGAAAATTATATAAGGTCATTAATATCAAAGTAAACTTATTATAGGATATGGAGGTAAATATGATGAAGAAGTTTAAAATTATGATTAACACTACTAAAACTGAGGAGGTAGCTTCAGGATTAGGTTGGGAGGAAGTAAAAAAATATTTATTAGATAATTTTGACAAACATTTTGATTGGATATTAGTTAACGGAACAGAAGAAGAATTAGACAGAATAAAAGCAAAAATTGAAAGCTTAGATTCAGATAAATCAGTTGAGGAATTTTCTGTAAAATATAGTTGGTGGGAGATGTTTACAGAAGTAGAGTAATTACGAATTAGTCTTTAAGGAGATGTTTATTTGTATAGAGAAGTAGATCTTAGTAAATTTAAAAAGAAATATCTTGATATAAAATACGATGATAAATCAGAATATCAAACTATGGATATAATATTACCAGAAGAAGATGCAGAGTGTTTTCCAGTAATTCTCTATATACATGGCGGCTCTTGGTTAGGTGGAGATAAGAGAAAAGATACGAAGGCATTTACATTTAAGATTCCTTCACAAGGATACGTTCTAGCTACTATGAACTATAGATTAGCACAGGAAAATTCATGGCCAGCCCAAATAGAAGATGTTTTTTCGGCATTAAAATATATATTAAAGAATGCTGAAGATTATAAAATAGATAAAAATAGAATATATATATGGGGAGATTCTGCTGGTGCTCATCTTGCTCAATTTGCAGCGGCTACTCAGAATAAATATGAAGATATAAAAAATTCTTTAAAAGCATTAATATCGTTTTATGGAGTTTCAGATATAACTGGATTCGATAGACAGGCAAAGAAATACGGTGTGGAATTAAGCGAATCGACTATGGGTTCTATGAAATCACCTTGTTGTATGCTTATGGGAGAAATAATAGACAAAGATGAAGATAGTATATTGAGAGCTAAAAACGCAAGTCCTATTTATAATATAAAAGATGGTTTTATACCATCGCTAATTCAGCATGGAACAGATGATAAATTAGTTCCAGTAGATCAATCTATTGAATTAGTTGAGAAGATAAATGAAAAATCTCCAGATTCTGAGATAGTATTTGAAACCTTTACTGGAGCAGATCATGCAGATGATGTTTTTAAATCAGATGAAAATATTAAGAGATGTATAGACTTCTTAGATAAATTTTCATATGATGGTAAGAATCCATATAGAAAAGATTTAAAAAATATAGAAGTTTTTTTAAAGGATAATTAAATAAATATATAATCTTAATAAGATTCAAGAAAAGATGAATTAAGGACCAAGCAAATAAGAATGGATGACTTTATAAAGTAATATTAGAGGTCATCACAGCCTTATATACTTGGTCCTCTTTTATAGATTTTATAATTTAATAGCTTTATATCTAGCTCTTAAACTATATTTTATTCTGATTATGATCTGCGTCTCTTTTCTATATTTTTCTGCTTTAATTTAAGAATAATTTTATTTTCAGATATAATAAGTCCTATTAAAATGAATATAGTACCTAAGACTTTTGAGCTATTTAACTCCTCATTTAAAACTAAGACAGAGAAAAATAATGTTATAACCGGGATTAAATATACATAAACACTAGTTCTAATAGCACCTAATATCTTTACAGACCAATTCCAAGTTGCAAAGCATAGAGCAGAGGCACCTATACCTAGATAAAGTATATTTCCAAGATAAAAAATATCTTTAAATCTAATTATTTTGAATTCAAAATCCATAAAGAATAGGAATGGAATCATAAAAATTATTCCGATTAAGAATGTGAATCTAGTTGTTTGTATGGTATTATACTTTAATGAACCTATTTTTTTCATTGCAATTGAGTAAATCGCCCATGTAATTGCTGCAAATATTCCTAAAATATCTCCAATAGGATTTATACTTAAAGATCTAGAGCCTAAACTCAATATTGTAATGCCAGTAATAGCAAAAACAAATCCAATAAAAAATTGAATTTTTAGCTTTTCCTTAGGTAGAAAAAACTGAGATAAGATAGCTGTAAAGAAGGGCGATACGGATACAATTATTCCGATATTAGAAGCATCAGTATAAGTCAATGCAATATTTTCAAACAGGAAATAGAGTGTCACACCTGTTATACCAGCTATAAAAAAATATTTAAAATCATCAATGCTTTTTAATTTCATTATCTTAGGTTTCGCGATAAATAGAGCAATTAATCCTAGAATAAATCTAAAAAATAAAATTTCTATTGGTGAAAACTTAACCAATAGAAATTTTGTAGAAATAAAAGTAGTTCCCCATATCAATATAGTGAAAATAGCAGATAAATGACCTTTGATTTCAGAATTAGTATTTTCTAAATACAATCAATCACCTTCTTTTTTATCAATTCAACTCTATATTTTTCTCATGAATATTAATAATTTTTTCCTTTGCCTTATTCAATAATTCTCTATCTATTTCATTAGTATAGAATTCATTAGTCTTATCCTCTAGATATTTAGCAAATCTTCTAACATGTTGTTGGTTCTTTATTGTTGCATTAATCATTATATTCTCTAAAGCCTTATATATAGATAGAACTACTGATAGATCTTCTTTTCCATAGATTATTATCTGATAAAAAGTTTCATAGAGATCATGGTCAAAATTAAAATAAGGATAGATTATACGGCTATTAGAATCATCTTCTTTCATCTCTGAGAAATTTCCATCAATCTCTGATAATTGAGATAATAAAATTCCTAATATATTTATGCATTCAATAGCTGTATTAGGATCATTTATACCAGGAGAAATTGCTCTTAAGGCCACATCTATAATCTTTTCTAAAGCAAATAGATAGTCATACTTTATACTTCTATCACTTTGCAAAGTAAAATGTGAGTTCATCTTCTTCAATATATCTTCATCTATCTCATTATTTCTTGAATATAGACTTGCGATTATTTCATTTCTCACAACAAAATCACCATTATTAGGATGTATGATCAGGGTATAATCACCAGATTTTATATCATCATAAATATCTTGATAGCTTACTAATTCAAGATATCCATTCTTATCTGATCTTATATTTTTCTTAAAGACATTTTCTCCTAATTCAAAATATTCTAATAATTTAGATTGTGAATGGTATTCCCTAGCAGCGTCTATAGTATCTTCTGCTTCATTATGAAGTTTAGTTATAAGATTATTAGCCTGAATAGATTCAGAAACTTTATTTATAAAAATAGCAAAATAAACTAAAGACAATATAGCATAAATAACTCCTATTGTAGCAGATATTACAGATTCAAATTCATAGGTCTTTCTCATAAATAACAAAGCAGTTATTGAATAAAAGAAACCGCCCATGAACATTCCTAAAACTTTCATAGTTATTTTTTCAGATAGGAAATTTTCAACAACTCTAGGTGAAAAATCAGAAGAATACATAGTTAATACAACCATAGTAGTTGAAAATGTAAAAGTAGTTATAGATAATAACGATCCAACTAATGCACCTAGAATAGTCTGTGCAAGATCAACACTAGTTAAAAATACTTCAGGGATATAATCGTGCAAAGAAATATATCTAGTATCTATAGCTATAGTTATAATTGAAAGAAAGCAAGCTACTAAGATATATTTTAAAGGATATATCCAGATCTTATTTTTTTCGTATTTTAATTTAAGTTTTTGTACCATAGAACTCTCCTTTCTAAAATTATAATCAAAGACAATTATAGCATAAGAATATAGAATATTGATTGCAAATATAAAAAAATATGAATATAGATGAATTCAATATCAAGAAAAATTCGTATAGAAAATATCAATACAGGGTTTTAAAAATATCTACAATCATATGTTATAATTTGAACTGAATACTTGAACTAGGAAGGAAATATAATAGTTTAAATAGAAATAAGGATTAGAAAAGAGGTGAAGTATTTAAAATTGGATTTAATAAGATTTTTCGAGACACAGAAAAGTTTTGTAGAAACATGTGTTAAAAATAGTTTAGAACTAGTTATCATATCTATTATTATTTCATTATTAGTCTGGATACCAGTAGGAATACTGATGACTAAAAACAAAAGAATTGCTAATATTGTATTTGCAATAGCAAACTCAATATTCTGTATTCCAAGTCTTGCGTTATTTTCCATTATGATTACAATTCCATTTTTAGGACTTGGAAGAAAATCAGCAGTAATAGCATTAGTTCTTTATTCGATGATGCCTATGTTAAAAAGCGTTTATTTTGGTCTTACAACTATAGATGAAAACATTATAGAAGCGGCAAAAGGAATGGGAATGAATGATATTCAAATATTAAAAGAAGTCAGATTTCCTTTGGCCATTAATAGAATTTTTTCAGGATTTAGAGTTTCGTTCATTATGCTGATAGGGATATCTACAATAGCTACTTATATAGGAGAAAAAAATATAGGAAGAATTATAAGTAGTGGTCTTGCAAGGCAAGATATGGAAATGATTGTTGCAGGAACTCTGTTGATTTCAGTACTATCATTATCTATGGATTTCTTATTGAATTTCATAGAGAAGAATTTGATAAAAAGATATTAAATGGAGAGAGCTTATGATTGAATTAGTTAATATTAGTAAAAAATATGATGAAAACTATATAATGAAAGATTTAAATTTTAAGATTCCGGATGGAGAGATATGTATATTCATTGGACCTTCAGGGTGCGGAAAGAGTACAGTATTAAAAATGATCAATAAAATGGAAGATATAACGGAAGGGAAGATCTATATAGATGGAAAAGATATAGATGAATTAAATGAAAATGAATTAAGAAAGAATATAGGGTACGTTATTCAGCAAATTGGTCTACTCCCGCATAGGACAGTAAAAGAGAATATATCTATAGTCCCAAGATTATTTAAATGGGAAAAAGAGAGAATATATAAAAGGGTTGACGAACTCCTTCGAATAGTAGGACTCAATCCAGATGAATATAGAGATAAATACCCTAAAGAACTAAGTGGAGGTCAGATGCAAAGAGTTGGCGTTGCAAGAGCTTTAGCTGTAGAACCACCAATAATGCTGATGGATGAACCATTTGGAGCTGTCGATCCTATTAATAGAAAGAAAATACAGGAGAATTTTCTTGAAATTCATTCAAAATTAAAAAAGACAATTTGTTTTGTGACACATGATATAGATGAAGCGTTGAAAATGGGAGATAGAATTGCAATCTTTAACGATAAAAATATTGTGCAATACGATACTCCTAGAAATATATTATTATATCCTAAGAATGAGTTCGTTAAAGAATTCATAGGTGAGGATAGAATTAATAAAGCGTTGAGATTTATAAAAGTTAAAGAAGTATTAGCTAATAAATCAGATATAAATACTGATATAGAGCCAAAAATAGTATTATCTGAAGAGGATGATTTAGAAACAGTGTTCAATACTATGGTTATAAATTCAGAAGAATTTATAGGAATAGAGGAATCCAATGGTAGTATAAAGAATATAAGCTTTGAAAACTTATCAGATTATATTAAGAGTTTAGAGGGGAAATTTTAATCATGGATATAGAGTTGATAAGAAAAACATTAATAAATGATGCACCTAGATTACTAGGTCAACATATACTATTAGTTATAATAGCAATATTAATATCTTGTGCAATTGCAATTCCATTAGGTATATTGTTTACAAGAGGAAAAGAAACGCATTTTTCAAGAGCTGTTTTAAAGCTATTCGGTATATTTCAGTCTATACCTTCATTTGCATTTATCGCTATTGCAATGCCATTATTAGGAATAGGATTTAAGCCTGCAATAATAGCATTAGTAGTGCAATCGATTCTACCTATAATAAGAGGGACTATATCGGGAATTATAGAATTAGATAAAAATATAATAGAGGCCGCTAAAGGTATGGGCATGGATAAGAAAAAGATTCTAGCAGAAGTAGAATTGCCTTTAGCTTTGCCATCGATAATAAATGGAGTAAAAACTTCAACAGTTTACACAGTCAGTGCAGCAACATTAGCAGGATTTATAGGTGCGGGTGGTTTAGGAATACTTATATCGAGAGGACTTAGTGCTTTTTGTAATGAATATATTTTAGTAGGAGCAGTTTTAGGTGCAGTACTTGCAATTTTATTAGACTATATTCTTGGAAAACTTGAGAGAAGATTATCAATTTAAAATTTAGGAGGTTTTAAAATGTTTAAAAAGAAAAGCCTATTATTACTACTATTGGCATTATTGATTTCATTTGCTATAGGATGTAAAGATGGTAAGAAAGGAGAAAAAGAACTCACTGTTGGATCAAAAGAATTTACAGAAAATATTTTATTAGGAAAGATAACGAAACAATATCTTGAAAATTTAGGATATAAAATAAAAGATGAAACAGGACTTTCTGGTCAGGCATTGATAAGAGAGTCAATAAAAAGTGGTGAAGTCGATTTATATTGGGAATATACTGGCTCAGCTTATATGGGATTTATGAAAAAAGAAATAATCGGGATAGATCCTGAAGACGTATATAAAGAAGTAAAAGAATGGGATGAAAAAGAGAATGATATAATATGGCTAAGACATTCCGATTTAAATAATAGCTATGCGTTTCTAACAACACCAGAAGTATCTAATAAGACAGGAATTAAGACTATATCGGATTTAGCAGAAGCTTATAATAAAGGAGAGAATTTAAAATTCATTGCAAATCCAGAGTATTTTGAAAGAAAGGACGGAATGAAGCAGGTATATAAAGCTTACGATTTTGAAATCGATGAGAAGCAGAAAGTTTTATTAGAATTAGGTCTTTTCTACGATGCACTTATAAATAAAGAAGGAGATTTTACCATAGGATTTACGACTGATGGCATGATAGATGCTAAAGAATTAGTAGTATTAGAAGATGATAAGTCAGTATTCCCAGTATATTATGCAACACCTTGTATTAGAGGTGATATATTAGAGGCAAATCCAGAGCTCGAGGGGCAAATAGACAAATTAATAGATTTAGTAGATACAGAGACAATTATGAAATTAAATAAAGAAGTAGATATAAATAAGAAAACGATTGAAGAAGTAGCAGAAGAATTTTTAAAAGATAATAATTTAATATAAAAAGCGAGGATGGTCTGAGACTATCCTTATTTTTTTATAATATAAATAATTGGATAAAAATACTTTAATCTATGTTTACTATTTAAAACTAGGGTATAATAATCTTAAGAGATTTATTGATTCGAGGTGAGTTAATATGGACGAATTTCCTAGTATAGAAGAAGTAAATAATATATTAGACGATATAGCAGAGGAGATACCTAAGCCTATATATAAGGGATTGAATCAAGGAATAGTATTGCTTCCAGAAGAGAAGATACATCCACGTAGTATTGGTGAGTCGCTTTTAATAATGGGACAATATAGAAGATCTATAGCAGGAAGAGGTATTGTAATATACTATGGTTCTTTCAAAAGAGTTTATGGATCTTTAAGAGGAGAAGAATTAAAAGAAAAATTTAGAAACACCTTATATCACGAATTTACTCATCATTTAGAATCTATGGCTGGAGATAGAGATCTAGAATTAGAAGATGAGTTAGAGATGGCTGATTATATAAAAATGAATATAGCGAAATAATATAAAAAATTTATTTTCTATTTATAGAATATTTATATATTACAATATTGATATTTAATTGAGATATACTTGAGTTGATATGAAAAGCCAGATTAATGTATAATTTTACTTATACGGTTTTCTATAAATGTATAAATAAATATAAAAAAGAGGTGATTTCTTTGGTTAATCTAGATGAATATGTAAAAGATATATTTAATAAAATGGATGAAGACGAAGAGAATATGAAGAAACTCAATATTATGACCATAGGAAAAACCGGTACAGGAAAAAGCACTCTTATAAATGCAATTTTTGGAGAAGAGATTGTAGAAACTGGAGTAGGAAAGCCAGTCACACAAAATTTAAAAAAAATAGAATTAGCAGGAAACCCTGTTTCGATATATGATACTAGAGGAATAGAGCTCGATTCAGAAGGACAGAAAGAAGCAAGAGATGAGATAGTAAGAGAGATTAAAAAAAGAGCAGATCTTGATGATTCGGATGAGAGAATTCATATAATTTGGTACTGTATAAATGCTGGTAGCAATAGAATAGAAGAATATGAAATAGAATTAATAGAGAAACTACAGTCTATAGCGCCAGTTATAATAGTACTAACTCAATCATTAGGAAAAGAAGCCGTTGAATTTGCAAAATATATTAAATCTGAGGATATAAAATATGACGGCTTGATTACAGTCTTAGCTAAAGACTATCAACTAGGTGGAATGGAGATAAAAGCACATGGCCTTAAAGATTTAGCTAATATGACTTATAATATGTTAGAAGAAGGTGTTAGGAGATCTTTTATAAATGCACAGAGAGTAGATTTAGAGAAGAAAGAAGAAATATCTACAGAATATGTAAAGAAAGCTATAAAAGCTTCCGCAGTAGTTGGAATAACACCTATTCCATTTTCTGATGCAGGCGTATTAGTACCTTTACAGACTATGATGCTAGGAAAGATAACAACAGCATATGGATTGCATAAAGAAGATATTGTTAAGACTGTTTTATCAGGAGTAATAGGAATGGGTGGAACGACTATAATAGGAAGAGGCATAGTATCTAATGCGTTGAAATTTATACCTGGTGGCAATATTGTTGGTAGCGCTATAAGTGGTTCAACAGCTGGTATAGTAACTGGAGCACTAGGTTATTCTTATATAAAGGTATTAAATTATATAGCGAAAGAAAATAACGCTGGTAGAAAAGTTTCTAATGATATAATAGTTTCTCTTATGAAGAAATACTTTGAAGAAAATTCCTCGAAAGGAAAATTATTACTAAAAGGATTAGGAATAAAAGAAGACGAATCTATGGACGAATTACCCGATATAGATGAGAAAGATCAGTAGGTGATATCATGTCGATTGCAAATATAGTATTAATGGGAAAAACAGGTGTTGGAAAGAGCAGTTTAGTAAATAGTGTATTTAAAGAAGAACTTGTAGAAACTGGAAAAGGAAGACCTATTACTGAAGAGATAAAATTGATAGAAAAAGATGGTATCCCTTTGAGAATTTATGATACAAGAGGATTAGAACTAAAATCAGAAACACAGAGTACAGCAATAGAAGATATAAAGAGATTATTGAAAGAGAAAGCAAAGAGCAATAGACCAGATGAATATATACATTATATCTGGTATTGTGTAAATTCAAGATCTAATAGAATCGAAGAATATGAGATTGAATTGATAAAAAAATTATCATATTATGTTGAGATAATCTTAGTATTTACTCAATCATTAGGAGACAATTGGAAAGAGTTAAATAGAGAAGTTGAAGAGAATAATTTGCCTGTACTAAAGACTATACCGATAATGGCAATTGATTACGAAATAAATGATGAGCAAAAGATTGAAGCTTTTGGATTAGATGAGCTAATAGAAGTAAGTCTTAACAATATAGATAGAGCTGTTAAAAAAGCATCATCATATTCTGATTTTGAATTAGTAGAAGATAAAGCAAATAAAGCTAAAGAAAAAATAAAAAAATATTCAAAAATAGCTTTCATAACAGGACTTACACCCATACCGTTTCAAGATGCTTTCTTATTAGTTCCAAATCAGATAGCAATGATTAATAAGATAAATAAGATAGTTGGAATCAATTTAGACAAAGAAAGTATAAAACTTATACTAACAGGGCTAACTGGCACTCTTGGTGCAACAGTTACTGGTAAGACCATAGTATCTAATGCTTTAAAATTTATACCTGGAGTAGGTACAATAGCGGGAGGAACTATTTCCGCGAGTACTGCAGCAATATTGACAGCAGCATTGGGATATGCTTATATTGAAGTTGCTAGTACTGTTTTAAGAAATCAATATCTTCAGAAGGAATTAGATATTGAAGAATTTTCAAATCTATTGAAAAATAAATATATAGAATATTTGAAAAAAGGCAAAAAATTAATAAAAATGGATAAGTAAATGCTGTCGGTCTTGTACCGTCAGCATTTCTATGATTTAATTATAATAAAGGAGTAGGAACAAATGTTTAATAGAATCTTGAAATCTGTACCTGATAGTGTTTTAAAGAGAATGATAAAAAGAGCTGAAAAGAGATATAAAAAGTTAGAAGATGAATTAAACAGAAGAGTCTGTCTTAATTATGAGCAATACGATTTAGATTATTTTTGCGATAATCCAGATACGATAATTCTTTATAATAAAGTTGACTTAGACTATCTAATAGTTTGGGCAGACAATAATGCAATGAAGAATGGCTATGATTTAAGTCCTTTTTGGCCGGATACAATATCTTATGATAATTTCAATTTCGCTAGATTGAAAGTCTGTAGATCCTTACATTCTTATATAATATCTGATGCAGACGAAGATTATGAAAAGGAGATATATTTTAACCCTTCATTATTTACAGACTCAGGTTGGGAACTTTAAATTAGGAGTGATTATTTGGGAAAATTCATAGATTTTACTTATAGACCTGGTTTAAGAGCAATAAAAACTTCGGTAGCAATCTTTTTATGCCTATTAGTAGGGAGTATATTTTGGTTTAGCAATCCATTTTATTCTATTATACCTACAATATTATGTATACAGCCAACCTATATGCAATCAAAATTCATGGGAATACATAGAGTAGCAGGAACGGCTATTGCCGGTATTTTTTCGCTACTTACATTAGAAATAATGAATATAATACCTATAGATGATATAAAGCTCTTAAGAATATTTATAATACCTATAGCTGGATTTTTAATTATAATAATATGCAATTATTTGAGACTTAAGAGTTCAGTAATAACTGCTAGTATAACTTTTATAGTAATAATATTTACAAGCTCTATAGACGATCACTCTGCATTAAATCATGTGATCTACAGATCTATAGACACATTAATAGGAGTTGGTATAGGATTGATAGTGAATAAATATTTTTTTAGAAAAAAAAGTTTAGAACAACTTAAGAAGTATAAAAAATTAGATAGCGAAGACTTAGAGGATATGTAGTTATTAAAAGAGGATGTGTTAGTATGGAAATATCATATGAAGAAAAGAAGAAGAAGAGAATCGAAAAATATGAATGCAAAGATAGACTTAATGAAATGGAGATAGATAAGAGCTTAAAACTATTAAAACCTAATTCAAAATCTGTTATAGCTGATATTGGTTCAGGAACAGGAGTTTTTGCATTTGAAATATCTAAAACAGTAGATAAAGTCTTTTCAATAGAGAGACAAGAAATGATGATAGATATACAAAGAGATAAGATATCTAAAGGAGAAGGACAGAATATTGAAATATTAGAAGAAGATATTGAAGGAAAGAGTTTTTGCTTTAAAGATAATTTCTTGACAGGGGTAATTCTAATAACTTTAGTTCATGAAATAGAAGATAAAGATAAATTTATAAATGAAATATATAGAAGTCTTAAAAAGGAAGGTAGAGTTCTAGTAATAGATTTTAAAAAAGATGAAGAAAAGCTTGATATGGGACCACCTTTAGAAGAGAGAATTAACGATGAAGAAATGGAAAGACTATTTACAGACAGAGGATTTAAAACTATAGAATATTCTAAAAATATGGGATATTATTATAGATATGTATTTGAAGTAATTAAATAAAGAAAGAGAGAAGAGTATATTATGGAACTTTTTATTGAATTATTTAAATCATTGATTTTAGGTATTGTAGAAGGAGCTACGGAATTCTTACCAGTTTCATCTACAGGGCATCTAATTATATTTCAAAATATAATTAATTTTAAATCTAGCACAGAGAACTATATTGAAATGTATACCTATGTCATTCAATTAGGAGCTATATTAGCAGTAGTATTTTTATATAGAGACAAAATATTAAATACATTAAAAGATTTTTCACCTAAGAAAGTAGGATATGAAAAATCTGGCTTTAGATTTTGGTTAGTAATAGTAATTGCGTGCATACCTGGAGGAATTGCAACTATATTATTAGACGATTTAGCAGATAAATACCTATTCAATCCAGTGTCAGTTTCTATAGTATTAGTACTTGGAGCAATATTTATGATAGTTTCTGAGAGTAAAATAAGACCGGATAAAGGAGATGAAAAAGAAGAGATACAATTGTCAATAAGACAGGCAATTACTGTGGGATTATTCCAATGTCTTGCAATAATGCCTGGGATGTCAAGATCAGCTTCTACAATAATAGGAGGATGGTTTGCAGGACTGTCTTCAGTAGTAGCAGCAGAATTCTCTTTCTTTTTAGCTATACCGGTTATGGTAGGTATGAGTGCTTTAAAAATCATAAAATTAGGAGGCTTTAGTCTACTTACTGGAGCAGAGATATTATCACTAGTAGTAGGATTTGTAGTATCATTCATAGTAGCATTATTAGTTATAGAGAGATTCATATCTTATCTAAAAAGAAAGCCTATGAAAGCATTTGCTATATATAGAATCGTTTTAGGATTTGTAGTACTAGGAACAGGATTATTAGGAATAATATAAAAGAATTGGATAATCCAATTCTTTTTTTGATTTGAATCATAGCATTAGAAATTCTTTTTTAATAGAATTATACTATAATGATAAAGAGAAGAGGGAAGAGAATGGCCGCACATTTTGGGAATTTAGAAAAAGTAATAAATGGAAAGAGAAGATATTCCATAACTCCACATATACCCGGAGGATTCGTAAAACCAGAAGAACTTGAAAGAATTGCAAAAGTTGCTAAAAAATATAATGCTACTTTGAAATTCACATCAGGTCAGAGGATTCTCATAGGTCATTTAAAAGAAGAAGATATTTTAGATGTTTGGAAGGAATTAGATATGGAGCCAGCAATAACTTCACCAAATTCTGTAAAAAATGTTGAAATATGTCCTGCTAATATGTGTAAGAGGAGCAAGTACGGAACAATAGGAATTGGGATGAAACTCTCTAGAAAATATCAGAGAGAGCCTATGCCTTGTAGAACGAAAATAGGAGTTGCGGGCTGTAGAAACGCATGTGGGAGTGCATATAGCAAAGATATTGGGGTGATTGCAGATATAGATGGTTCACTTATAGTAACAGCCGGAGGATCTTCTGGATTTCATCCTAGAATTGCTGATATTATAGATAGAAGTTTAGATGAAGAAGGTGCTTTAGATTTAATAGATAGAATTGTTGAGTTCTATAAATCATCTGCTGACTTAGGGGAAAAATTAGGACCATTTATAGATAGAATAGGATTAGATGAGTTTAGAAAGAATGTTGTAAAAGAGGAAAGACTTGATATTATAAATCAACCGACACCAGAGGATATAATGATTGCAAAAGCTAAACAAGCTAATATATAAGAAAATTAAAGACCAAGAGCTAATTGAAAAATAGCTCTTGGTCTTTTTTATTATAATACCAGATAATGTACTCCTCCTAGAATTATGAAAAAATACATAACTATTGTCACGACAATTTCATTAAAAGCTAGATCTATTGCAAAGCCCTTTTTAAAGAAAGCGTATTTAGATATTACGAATTTATATACTAATATTCCTATTACTATAAAACCGGCCCAATACAGAGTCTTTATAGCATATAGTTTTAGATCCACAACTAGATTTAAATCGAAGAAATAATTCGTAAATTTGCTCCCAAATATACCTAAAAGTAAACATTGCACTGAGAAAAGCATAAGAGCAATAGTTTGAGTTTTTCTTTCATTTATCCTTTTAGGATGTAATTTTTTCTTATCAAATAGTATATTGCTCATTTTTACAAATGACATAACTGTTCCTAAATTTATAATATTTATAAATTTCTCAATCCATAAACCATGAGTACCCATTTGAATAAAGTATTTAGATATACTACCATTAAAAAATGGAGCACCAGTAATACCTAAAATTCCCACTAGAGTAGCAATTCCCGCAAAGGGCATTGCCTTCATGACCCCATTTATTTCGTATAGATTTCTAGTATTATATTGTTTTATTATAGCACCGGCACTAAGTGCTAATAGAGATTTAAATAGTGAGTGGTTTATTATATGGTACATACCACCAGCTTGTGCTATAGGTGTATCTATAGATAGTGCAATCATCATAAGACCTAGTTGAGATATTGTGTGATAGGCTAATATCATCTTTAAATCGACTTGACAGAGTGCAAATACAAATCCAAAAATGGAAGTAATTAATCCTATCATCATAAAGAAATCGTCCATATTTATAACGGAATAAAACATATCTCTCATTCTTATATATAAGTAAATACTCGATTTAATATAAATACCAGAAAGTATTGCCGTAACTATAGGGGGAGCTCCTGGAGTACCATGTGCTTTTGGTAACCAACTAAAAACTGGTATTACAGCACATTTTATTCCAGTTCCTGCTAATAGTAAAGCATAGGGGATTACAAGAGTTCTAGCATCTAGTTTACTTATAGAAGATTTAAGAAAATCAATATCCAATCCTCCACAGATTCTATAGATAATTGCAATCCCTAATAAGAAGAACATCATACCAGTAGTATTAGTCATCAGATACAAGAGTCCATCATAGATAGATCTGCTATCTCGTTTATACATTATAAGTATTGCTGAGATTATAATAGAAATCTCTATAGATATAAAAATATTGAATAGATCTCTAGATAAGAATAATAAAATTATTAGAGATTCTAATGTTAAAAATAAAAATTTAAATAATTTATCGTGCATATAATCAGTTGCACTAAATATATTAAAAATTAAAAACAGCCAAGTCACTAATACGACGAATAAAGAAGAGATAGAATCCGCGTATAGACTTATTCCCATAAGTCCTGATCCACCAATATTTATTTCAATTGGAATACCCGTAGATTTTATGACCATAAGGTTTCTAATTGCGAGTATAAGGGCTCCAACTTGAACTAATATAGATATATAGTTGATTTTCTTATAAGGAATCAAATAAATTATAAGACTTATGAGAATAGGCGCTAAAATTAATGAATATAATTCCATGATTTAACCATCCTTTAATCTATTATTTCTAGCTTTTTTCCAATCCCAAGTACCATATCTATGAAACATACTTATATACATAGAAAGGGTAACGGCAGTAGTTGCAACCCCTATAACGATTATAGTAATTACTAGAGCTTGAGGTATAGGATCTGCTACAGCTTTATTAGTAATATCCCCAATAGGAGGAACCATTCCCGGTCTGAAGTTTGCACCTAAAAAGTACAGGATAATACCTATCTCCATAATCATAAGAGAGAGTATAGATTTCATAATATCCCTTCTAGCTATTAGACCGAATAGAGCAATAAAAAACAGCGCTAACCCTGCAATCTCAACAGTATTTATATCATTCAATTTCTTCAGCTTCCTCCTTCCCAAAATAGATAAATCTCAAGAATATAGCTGATAGACCACAAGCCACTTTTATTCCTAAGAGCACATTTGCTATTTGAATATATTGTCTAGTGCTTATAAAACTTATTTTCTTAGATAAGAATATGAAGACTAAGATTAAAAAAGCAGAATAAAATATCTTTTCCAATGTATATGGGATCTTATAATCGTATCTTTCATTAGGTACTATTAAATATCTACACATTATTATAGTGGTCATAATAGCTCCACCTTGGAATCCACCACCAGGAGAATCAGTCCCTCTAGTTATTATATAGATTCCAAAAATTATAAATATAGGATAGATAATACTTACTAAAGTTCTTTGTATACTAGATTGACTAAAGTCAATCGATTCAGAACTCGCTATCTTCTCAAGATTATTTTCAAATATTTCTAGTTTAATAAACTGAAATATTGCGATTACAGCTATTAATAGAAGTAGAGCTTCGAATATAGTATCAAAAATCCTATAGTCAAGGTATATTGCAGTGACTATATTTTGAACTTGTGAATTAGCTTGAGCATTATTTATATATAGATCTGCTAATTCTGTACTACTAGTATTAGCAGAGTCAATATAGATATAAGAGAATATTAAAAAAGCGATAAAAATTATTACTGCCCAAAATTTCTGCCTCACTATATATCGCCTCCTATATCGTGTATATTTTTAGATGAGATTAAATCTTCTCCAAATTCAGATTTGAGTTTTTTGACAATATCAACAAAAGTCAGGTTAGCATACTCTCCATATAAATGTATTATATCTTCTTTTTCTTCTATTAAAAGCTCAAAAGAATAGTTATTTTTTAAAAAGTTTACAGTCTCAGTTGTACATACGAATTGTAGCTCGTACTCACTTTCTTTTAAGATTTGTTCAATAGATTTCATTATATCTTCTCTGATGACTTCATCTCTTTTTATATAATATACTATAAAGATCTTAGACTTTTTAATAGCAACTAATAGAAGTACTGTAGTTATTGTAGTACCAACAACAGCTTCCGTAAGAGCGATATCTGGTGCTGCAAGAAGAACGTATGCAAATGAAGCAGTAACTGACATTATACCGGAGAGTATAATTGATTTTCGCACTCTTGGAGTAATTATTGTAAATATTGCTAATACTATAATTACAATAAGAGTTATATCAATTACTGGATTCATTGAGCTCATCATCAACAACCTCCTCTTTATGACCTGCTAGATGAGCAGATCTAAGTATTATATGTGTGGTTATAGGATTTATTAATAGACCAATAGAAATTAAAAGTAAAGTCTTAAGTGTAAAAAAGCTTAGGCCTTTTAAAAAACAGATACCAAGTAGAACCGTGAAAAATCCAACAGAGTCTACCATAGATGCAGCTAATATTGTCTTATTAAAAGTCTTAGAACCAAAAACTCCTAAAAAGCCAAATAGCATAAATATCAATCCCATTATAATCGTAATATATCCTAATATATCAAAGAACATTATAGATCACCTCTAGTATAAATGAATACAGCAACGAAAAGTGTTCCAACAAAGCCAAAGAGGGCAAAGGCTATGGCCACATCTAAGAATGCTGAATTATCTTTTAATGCAGAATATAATGCAATTCCTATTACTACTATAGAGGTAGCTATGCTAAGTCCAAGAACACCATCCCATATATTTAGATTTCTTACTATATATAGTCCGCAGAGCGCTAAGAGTATTGAAACTATTAGCAAGCAAAAATAGAGCATTTATTCCACCTCTTCCTTTTTTAAACATTTAAAGCTATCTTCAATTTCTTTTTTTAATTCTTCTTTAGTCTTATTTTGAGTATTTAATGTCAAAACAGTAGCCTGTCTTCCATCTTTTTCAATAGTTATAGTTCCAGGTGCAAGAGTTATACTACTACAGACTAAAGAATTTATAAAATCTTGCTTAGTTGGCAAATCAACTTTTACTATATTTACTATAAACTCTCTTCTCAATATAGCTCCTATTATTTGAAAAGCGGATTTATAGACTAGAAAAATCACTATACCAATATACTTTATAAAATTTAATATATATTTGAAGCTTATATTAGGCATAGTTGAGTCAGAGATATACCTTTCTGCTACCATAAGTATTATTAAAGAAGTTACGAGTCCTGCGAACATGTATTCTATTGAAAAACTCTCATTTAGAATACACCAAGTTAAGAAAATAAATATAGATAGTATCATTATAAAATTATGTCTTTTCAATTTTCTCACCCCCAATTTAGGAAACGATTTTCCTATCACTATATAATAGAATCTCCTCTTTATCAATAGTAAAAACAAAAACCTAATATAAGTAAATACCTACGTATTTCATTATAATATTAAAACGAATAAAATTCATATAAATTTAATCAAAATTTGCATTTTTTGTGTTTTTATGAACTATTTATGATAATATATTCTTTAGAAGATTTAGTATTTTTAATAATATATTATTAAAAGAGGAGACTTAATGAGAGGTGGAAAAAATGTCAGGAAAAACACTATATGAAAAAATTTGGGACAAGCATTTAGTTGAGTCCACAGAAGATCAAAACTTAATATATATAGATCTTCATTTATTACATGAGGTTACTTCACCTCAGGCATTCGAAGGGTTGAGAATGCATGGTAGAAAAGTTAGAAGACCAGAGTACACATATGCTACGGTTGATCACAATGTTCCTACTAAAGACAGATACAATATAGAAGATCCGATTTCTAAAAAGCAAATAGATACTTTAACATCTAATTGTGAAGAATTTGGAGTTAATTTCTATGGACTTGATAGTGAGGACCAGGGAATTGTTCATGTTATAGGGCCAGAGTTAGGGTTAACTCTACCAGGAAAGACGATTGTATGTGGAGATAGTCATACTGCAACACATGGAGCTTTTGGTGCATTAGCCTTTGGAATAGGAACTAGTGAAGTTGAACATGTGCTTGCAACTCAAACATTACCACAGAAAAAATCAAAGACGATGAAAGTAGAGTTTAAAGGATCATTAAAAGAAGGTGTAACAGCTAAAGATATGATATTAGGTCTTATAAGTAAATATGGGACCGATTTTGCTACCGGTTATGTAATGGAGTTTACAGGAGATGCTATAAAAAATCTTTCTATGGAAGGTAGAATGACAGTTTGTAATATGGCTATAGAAGCAGGGGCAAGAGCTGGATTAATTGCACCAGATGAGATTACATTTGAATATATAAAGGGAAGAAAACACGCTCCTAAAGGTGAGGAATTTGAGAAGGCAGTTGAAGAATGGAAGAAATTAGCTACAGATGAAGATGCAAAATATGATGATATTGTAGAGTTTGATCTAGATAGTTTAGAGCCTCAAGTGACTTGGGGAACTAGTCCAGGAATGGGAGCTTCTATAAATGAATCAGTTCCTACTTTAGAAAGTTTTGACAATGATATACAGAAAGGATCAGCTGAAAAAGCACTTGATTATATGGGCTTAGAAGGTGGAATTCCTATAAAAGATATAAATATAGACTATGTTTTCATAGGTTCTTGTACTAACGGAAGAATAGAGGATTTAAGAGCAGCAGCTGAAGTGGCAAAAGGAAGAAAAGTTTCAGAAAGTGTTACTGCTATAGTTGTGCCTGGTTCACAAAAAGTTAAAGAGAGAGCAGAAAAAGAAGGGCTTGATAAGATATTTGAAGAAGCTGGATTTGAATGGAGAGAATCAGGATGCTCTATGTGCTTAGCTATGAATCCAGATGTTTTAAAGCCAGGACAGAGATGCGCATCTACTTCAAATAGAAATTTTGAAGGTAGACAAGGACGTGACAGTAGAACTCATCTTGTATCTCCTGCTATGGCAGCAGCTGCAGCAATTGCTGGACATTTCGTTGATGTAAGAAAAATAGATGAGGAAATAGAATAGTCAAGGAGGAAATATAATGGAACCATTAATAAAAGTTAAAGGGATTGTAACTCCTATGGATAGAGCTAATGTAGATACTGATGCTATAATACCTAAACAATTTCTAAAGAGAATAGAGAGAACTGGATTTGGACAATTTTTATTCTATGAATTCAGATACGATAAAGATGGAAATGAAATAAAAGATTTCGAATTAAATCAAGACAAATATAAAGGGTCGAATATATTAATAGCTAGAGATAATTTTGGCTGTGGCTCTTCTAGAGAACATGCTCCATGGGCTCTTGAAGATTATGGCTTTAGAGTTATAATAGCACCATCATTTGCAGATATATTTTATAATAATTGCTTTAATAATGGTATATTACCAATAGTATTATCTGAAGAAGAATTAGATAAATTATTTGAAAAGACAAAAGATGGAAAAATATATGAATTAGAAGTAGATTTAGAAGATAAAATCATAAGAGATGATGAAGGTTTAGAAATACCATTCGATATAGATGATTTTAGAAGAAAGAAATTATTAGAAGGATTAGACGATATTGGTATTACATTAGGAAAGATTGATATAATAGAAAAATTTGAAAAAAATCATGTAAATTATATATAAAAAAAGCACCATATGGTGCTTTTTTTTATATTAAACTATTATAGTAGGCATTTATTCCGCCTTCTAAAACGATTGCGTCTTTGCCTGCATTTTTTAATACTGAAGCTATTCTTCTAGCTCTTATTCCAACGGCACAAACTATAAATAAAGGAATATTATCTGGCAACTCATCGATATTATCTTGAATCTCTTCAATAGGCATATTTACACTATTTTCTATCATTCGCATTCGACGTATTTCACCAAAAGATCTAATATCTATTATCATATACTCTTTATTTGATTCTAAGAATTTTTTAAAGTCTTTGACTTCTATCGTGTCCATATTAACACCTCATTAAATTAAGATAATAAGATTATACCATATACTATTGTTATAGCAGTGTGAATAATATTATCGTTGACTACTCAAGAAAAAAATAGTACTATTATATATAATAGAATGATATTTATAATCAATATAATATAGAGGTGAAAAAATGGATTCATCTAAATTAAATAGAAGAATTAATAAAGTAATAGGACAATTAAATGCAGTGAATAGAATGTTAGAAGAAGGAAGACCTTGTGAAGACATATTAATTCAATTAAATGCATCTAAGAAAGCTATACATAAAGTAGGTCAAGTACTTCTTGAGCAAGAACTGGATATGATAATAGAAGATAAGATTGAGATAGGAGAAGTAAAAGAAATAAGCAATTCATTTAAAAAATCGCTCGATTTATTTTCTAGATTGTAATTTAGACTCTATATATTTTTAATAAAGAGTTTAAAAAATTTATAAGAGAATTTATGAGTAGATTAAAATTTTTTATATTGAATACCGGATTTCTATAATCAGATGATATTTCTAATTGAAGAGCCGGTGTATTAAAATTATTTGCTATATAATTACTAACAGTATAAGGTTTGCTAGCTTTAAATTTATAATCTACTTTTAGATCTTTTATATTATATTTATTTAATGAATCAATTATTAGATCCAGAATGAATCTGTCGTTTAAAAGATTTTTTCCATAATTAGAACCAATTTCTATATGGTATCCTCTAAATCCAGCATCCGTACTACTCAACATACCATGAAGATCTAGAACGAATTTTATATCATTAGAGTCAATTATATCTCCAATAGTATCTTTATATCTAGTATAAAGAATATAATTATCATCTATACCATCATTACAGAGTTTAGTTATCATATGACAATCAATATGTTCTGAGAGTATCTCTGCAATAGTTCCTGTATATCTCTCACCCATTTTCAACTTTCCTTCTCTATTTTGATTTACGGAATGAGGTGCTGATATCAATATAGGATTTCTCCCATCTAAATATTTTATAGGATTTCCATAAGTACCATCAAAGCTATTAGCACCATATTTCTCTTCTCTTTTTATCAGATAATTTAAATCAAATTCTAACATAATTACAAATCCTTTCTCAGCTTATATATTATAATATATTTTATCATAATAGATATGATGCAATAAATAATATAAAATATTTCTTTTAATTTCTTAAGAATAGGGTAATATATATAAGTAAGGCAAAAAATATTTCTACTGATCAATATGAAAGGAGCATAGATTATGAGCGAAGATAAAAATCAAATAAAATCATTTATAATTAGAATCATAATGACGGCTATTGTATTAGCTATAAGTGCATTTTTAACACCTGGATTCAGGATTAATGGTATTGGAACACTTATTCTAGCTACTATAGTAATTATAGTAATAAGTTTCGCTCTTGAGAGTATGATAGGTGTAGGAGCTAATCCTTTTGGAAGAGGTATTGCAGGCTTCGTTGTATCAGTAATAGTTTTAATACTGACATCAAAATTAGTAAATGGTTTTCATATTGGACTATTTTCTGCTATAATAGGTTCATTGATTATTGGGATAATAAATGCAATAATACCGAGTAAAACGTTTTAAATTAATTGAAAAATTTGGAGGATGATTATGGATAAGAAAGTATTTGCAGTAGTAGGGGATAAAGAGATTACAAAGAGAGATGTAGAAGAGTTTTTACACAATATAGGGCCACAAAATGCAGCTCAATTTCAGGGAGAAGAAGGAAATAAGAGAGTAGTTGATGAATTAGTAAATCATGAATTAATGTTCTTAGATGCGAAAGAAAATGGATTAGATCAAGATGATATATATATAAAAGAAGTAAAGAGAATGCAGGATAATCTATTAAAGCAGTATGCAATTCAAAAATTATTATCTGATGTTAAAGTAGATGATCAAGAAGTTAAAGATTTTTATGAGAAGAACAAATCATTTATTGCTCAACCTGAGAAGATGAGAGCCAGTCATATTTTAGTTGAGACTGAAGAAAAAGCAAAAGAGATAATCAAAAGTATTGAGGATGGAGCTTCTTTTGAAGAGAAAGCAAAAGAGTTTTCAACTTGCCCATCTAAAGAGAATGGTGGAGATTTAGGAGAATTCCCAAAGGGAAGCATGGTTCCAGAATTTGAGGCGGCAGCTTCTTCAATGGAAATAGGAGAAATAAGTAAAGAGCCAGTAAAAACTCAATTTGGATATCATTTAATAAAACTTGTAGATAAAAAAGAAGCCTATACTCCAGATTTTGAAGAAGTAAAGGATCAAGTAAAAGAGCAAGCATTATTAGCTAAGCAAGAAAAAGTTTATTTTGAAAAGCTTAATGAATTAAAAGAGAAATATGATATAGATTATAAATAATTTATAATTTTGCATAAAAAAGAGCACTCGTAATTAGACTCGTTTCTAACTAGGTGCTCTTTTTAAAAAAATATCTCTATAATGGGATTATATTATAAGAAAATCCTAGAAAACGTTGTCAGAAATCTATATAAATGCTATAATTGAGTCAGTACAAAAAAGAAGCCGATATAGAAATGTGAATATGATTACTTAATTTATATCGTTTTTACATAAAATATGTAATCGGTTTCATAAAAATTTTAATGGAGGGATAGATTATGAGTACTAAACCTACAAAGTCGACTTCGGTTTTTGACTTTTATGGAAAGCCTGGCATTGGAACAGCACTTCCATTATCTGTACAACACGTACTAGCTATGATAATTGGAAATATAACTCCTGCACTTATAATTGCAGGAACAGTTAATGCTTTTGCAAAAGAGTCAGGAAAAGCATATGCAGGGGCAGATGCAGCTACACTTGTTCAATCAGCATTATTTATTGCAGGTATAGCTACATTGATTCAGTTATTTCCTATTACTATTATAGGATCAAGACTTCCAGTTATAATGGGAGTAAGTTTCGCTTATATACCAACGCTTACAGCGGTAGGAGCTGAATATGGATTACCAGGTATATTAGGAGCACAGATTGTTGGAGGTATAGTAGGTATCATAGTTGGTATCTTTATAAAACCTCTTAGAAAGTTCTTCCCACCTCTAGTGGCTGGAACAGTTGTTTTAAGTATAGGACTTTCATTATATCCAACTGCTATTAAATACATAGGTGGTGGTGGAGCTATATTAAGCACTCCTGAATTCGGAGCACCTAAACATTTAATAGTTGGAGGAGTAACATTATTAGTAGTTTTATTAGTAGGACAGTTTGGAAAAGGTATGTTAAAACTTTCTTCAATACTAGTTGGAATTATAGTTGGTTATATAGTAGCAATACCATTCGATTTAATCGATTTAGCAGCAGTAGGAGAAAAATCATGGTTAGCATTACCAGCTGTAGGGAAATTCCCTATAGAATTCCATGGAGCAGCAATAATATCGATGGCAGTTATATTCGTAGTTAACTCAATCCAGGCGGTAGGAGATTTATCTGCTACTACAATGGGAGGATTTAATAGAGAAGTTACTGACCAAGAATTACAAGGTGGAATTATAGGTAGTGGACTTTCATCAGTAATTGGAGCTTTCTTCGGAGGACTTCCAATAGCAACGTATAGCCAGAACGTTGGTATAGTTGCAACTACTAAAGTTGTTTCAAGATTGGTATTTGCACTTTCAGCTATAATAGTTCTTATTGCTGGATTTATACCAAAATTTGGAGCACTTATGACTACAATTCCTCAAGCAGTTATTGGGGGAGCTACAATTGGAGTTTTCGCTAGTATTACAATGTCTGGAATAAGACTTATAATACAAGATGAACTTTCAAACAGAAATACTGGAATAGTTGGACTAGCTCTAGCATTAGGTATGGGAGTTACTTCAGTACCTGAATTATTACAGAACTACGATCCATCAGTAAATATGATATTCGGAAGTTCACCAGTTGTAATAGCTACATTAGTAGCAGTTGTTCTTAATATAGTATTCCCACAAAAATCTCTAGCTGATGAGCAAAGAGAAAGAGATGAGATGGAAGCTAAAAAAGAAGCTAAAAGAGCAGCAAAAGCAGGTAAAAAATAAATGTTCTTATAAATAGATTTTAATATTTTAAAGAGATGGTTAAATCATAGAGATTTTCCATCTCTTTTTTTCTATTTATTATTAAATAATCGATAAAGACATATAGATTGACCTAAACTTCTTTTCTAGATTAGGATCTATATGTCTTTGTTTATTATAAATATGAAATAAGCTCTATTCAAAATGATGTAAATAAAGCACATAAATTGATTACTAATGTTATAATATTAATAATAGATTCAAGAGTATTGGAGGTATTCGTTATGATAGATTTAGAGAAATTAAAAAAAGGAGATAAATTTTATAAAGCAGATATGAATGGTGTAATAGAATGTATTATGGATGATGATGAAATTCAGCCATATGGTAGCTTTGCAGTTAAAGTAACAGAAAGGGACGGTAAGCTATTAATAATCACTAAAGAAGATTATGAGCATATATATTATACTAGAGAAGAAGCAATAGAAGGATGCAAGGCTTTTCCATCTGAAAGAGTAGAGCAGCTTTTAGTTGATAAAAAATGGCTTAAGGATTTATTCTATGTATATAAAACTTATATGACTGACAATTATGTAGAAGAAATGAGAAGAGCTATAGAAGAAGAGATGGATATAGAGTTATAGGTAAAGGGTGAGGAGAGAATATGATAGAGTTAGGAAAAATTCAAGAATTAGAGGTAAAGAAAAAAAGTGAATCAGGTTCGTATCTAGGGGAAATAGGAGAAGAGGGACAAATAGTATTTCTTCCAAAATCTCAAGAAGGAGATTGTAAAAATATTAAGAAAGGATCTATGGTAGAAGTTTTTGTATATAAGGATTCAGAAGGAAGGATGGTAGCTACTACAAAAAAGCCATTATTAGAAATAGGCGAAATAGGCTTTTTAAAAGTTATTTCGACTACTAAAATAGGAGCATTTTTAGATTGGGGTCTCGACAAAGATATATTATTGCCTTTTAGAGAGCAATTAGGTTCAATTAAAGAAGGTGATGATCTTATAGTAGTACCCTATATAGATAAAACTGGAAGAATAGCAGCAACGATGAAGATTTATAATTATCTCGTATGTGAAAATCCTTATAAAGAGAATCAAGAAGTTAAAGGAATAGTATACGATATAAAGAAAGATTTAGGTGTACTAGTTGCAGTAGATTCTAAATATCATGGACTTATTCATAAAGAAGAGGTTTTTCATGATTTCGAAATAGGTCAGAAAGTAAGAGCAAAAGTGCTAAGAAAAAGAGATGATGGTAAGCTAGATTTAAGTATTGGTGGAAAAGCTTATCAGTCTATAGATAAGGACTCAAAGAAGATATATGAATTGCTTTTAAAAAATAAGGGTAGATTAAATTTGCATGATAAAAGTAAACCAGAAGAGATAAATAGATTATTGAATATGAGTAAAAATTCTTTCAAAAGAGCTATAGGAAGACTCTATAAAGAGGGCATTATAAATTTATATGATAATAGAATAGAATTAAAACAAAAGGATTAGTCATGGACAGAGTATTATCTTTTATTGCTAAAAACTTTATATATATAATAATTTTTATAAATATGATATTCGTATTCTATTTAATCTTCCATGAAAGAAGAGATGAGAGTTCAACTCTTTCATGGATACTGGTATTGACTCATCTGCCTATAATAGGTTTTTTATTCTATCTAGTACTTGGACAGAGATTTAATAAGAGAAAATTATATAGAAAAAAAGCCGATGCTGAGAGAAAAAGAATAGAAGCTCAGATGAAGAAAATAGATTCAGCAGATATAAAAGAAGAGATAAAAAGATTTGAAGAGCTGATTAAATTGAACTATAATTCTGAAGGTTCAATATATAGCCAAGACAATGAATTGGAATTGATATTTGATGGAAAAGAAAAATTCAAGAAATTATTTAAAGATATAGATGAAGCTAAAGAATTTATTCATTTAGAATACTATACTATAGAAAATGATAGCTTAGGAAAAGAAATTATAGATAGATTGATAAATAAAGCTAAAGAAGGTGTAGAAGTAAAAGTTCTAATGGATACATTAGGAAGTATGAATTTGATTAGTAAGAAATGCCTAAGAGAATTAGAAGAAGCGGGAGGAGAATTTGCAGCTTTTTTTCCAAAAAAGTTTAGCTATTTTAGTAAGAGGATTAATTTTATAAATCATAGAAAAATTGTAGTTATAGATAAAAGAGTCGGATATCTTGGAGGATTTAATATAGGGGAGAGCTATATAAGTGAAAATGAAAAAGTAGGGTATTGGAGAGATACTCATATGAGAATAAAGGGCTCTTTTCTCAATGATTTAGAGAGAAGGTTTTTATTCGATTGGTGTTATTCGAATCAACTAGATATAAATGATTTTCATGACTATTTAGAGGAAGAAGTTAAAGAAAAAAATGGTAGTGTTGGAATGCAATTAGTATCTAGTGGACCAGATATATATGAGCCATATATTAGAAATGGTATTTTAAAGATGATAAATGAAGCAAAGGAATCGATATTCATACAAACCCCTTATTTTGTACCGGATGATCCGATCTATGAATCTTTAAAAGTTGCTGCACTTTCAGGCATAGATGTTAGACTTATGGTTCCAAAGCATAACGATCATAAATTTATGAGATGGGCAGCAAGTGCAAAGATGTTACCATTATTAGAATGTGGGGTTAAAATATATTTATATGAAAAAAACAATAAAGGATTCCTTCATGCGAAGACATTAGTAATAGATTCAGAAATATCGACAATAGGTACAGCAAATATGGATGTTAGAAGTTTTAAATTAAACTTTGAAACTAATGCATTCATATTTGATAGTGGAGTATCTGAGATTCAATACAATAAATTTCTAGAAGATTCTAAGGAATGTGATTTGATAAAGCTTGAAGAATTCAGAAATAGATCTAGAACTACTAAGATGTGTGAATCTGTAGTCAGACTATTTTCACCACTTTTATAAGTTTTAATTATAGAGAGGATGTGATTATTTGGATAAAGAATTATATTTAAGTCAAGTTAAGAAGATAGATTTTGATGAAGCAGAAAAAAGATTATCTAAAGTTATAAGAAAGACTAGACTTATATATAGTAGAGAATTGAGTGAAGAGACGAATAACTATATATATATTAAGCCTGAAAATTTACAAAATACGGGTTCTTTTAAGATAAGGGGAGCCTATAATAGGATATTCAAATTGACTGAGGAAGAGAAAGAAAGAGGACTAATAGCTTCTTCTGCGGGGAATCATGCACAGGGAGTGGCTTATTCTGCAAATAAAGCAGGTGTTAAGGCAACTATAGTTATGCCTAATACGACTCCACTTATAAAAGTTGAAGCTACTAAAAGATTTGGTGCAGAAGTAATATTACATGGAGACTGTTATGATGAAGCTTATTTAAAAGCAAGAGAGTTAGAAGAAGAGAAAGGGTATGTATTTATACATCCGTTTAATGACCCTGATGTAATTGAAGGTCAAGGGACTATAAGTCTTGAAATTCTAGAGGAATTAAAAGATGCTGATTATATATTAGCTCCAATTGGTGGCGGAGGTCTAATAAGTGGTATAGCTATAGCAGCTAAGAGAATAAATCCCGGTATAAAAATAATAGGTGTTGAACCCGAAGGAGCAAGAACGCTTAGCAATTCAATGACATATGGGGAGCCGGTATGTCTTGACAAGGTTTATACAATAGCTGATGGTGTTGCTGTAAAAGAACCAGGAGATTTGACTTTTGAAATAATAAGAGATTATGTGGATGAAATAGTGGTTGTATCCGATTATGAGATAATGGAGGCATTTTTAATCTTATTAGACAATCATAAATTAATAGGGGAAAATGCTGGAGTAGCATCACTTGCTGCTGTAAAGAAATTAGATTTAAAGTATAAAAAAATTGTATCTGTAATAAGCGGTGGAAATATTGATGTTCTGACATTGTCTTCAATGATAAGTAGAGGTTTAATTGCAAGAGGAAGGATATTTAGTTTTGCAGTAGAATTACCTGATAGACCAGGAGAGCTAGTTAAGATATCTGAAACTCTTGCAAGAGAGAATGCAAATGTTATAAAACTTGAACATAATCAATTGAGAAGCATAGATAGATTTATGGAAGTAGAGCTTAAAGTGACTGTAGAGACAAATGGACCTAAACATATTACTAAAATAATAAAAGCTTTAAATAAAGAGGGTTATGAAGTATTTGAAGCATAAAACTTAGGAGGGATTATTTTGAATAGAAAAAGAATATTAAGTCTTGTATTAGTTGGATTTTTAGGTATTAGTCTATATGGATGTGGAAAAAGTGATGATGATAAATTAGAAGAAAAAACGAATAAAGAGAATAAGGTTACAATTGATAAGAAAGAAGAAAGTAGTAAAGATCAAGAAAAAAAAGGTAATAAAGAAGAAAAAGAAGAAAAATTAGAAAAATAAGATAATACTGAAGATATTAATATTGAAGAAAATAAAGAAGAAATAAATTCTGAAATAAATAAAGATGAATTGAAAGACTCTATAGTTAAAGGAAAAGATATAATATTTAAAATACTGACATCTAGAGATCAGGATAAAGTTGATTATGAAAACAATAGAACGGGATTAACAGAAGAATTCAACTCTATAGATAAGATAAAATCAGCACTTAACCCTTATTATACGGATAGATATATTGAAGACTTCCTAAAAAATATACTCCAAGCTGAGGAAGAAAATGGTGAAATTACTATTGCTTTAGGAGACATAGGAATGTGGGCAGAGTATTCTGAATTGAATATAAAAGATATAAAAGATATGGGAGATAATATATACGAAGTTGACTATACTGCTCCATCGGGAGTTGGAGATATAAATCACAAAGCGACTATAGAAAAAGTAGATAATTATTGGAAGATGGATAAAGAATCAAATTATTAAGATATTTATAACTAAATAGATAAAAGAAAAATACTCTAATTAAATATTAGAGTATTTTTTTATGAAAATAAGAATATACTATTATAAAGTCTTTAACGATAGAAATTATTTATTTGAATATATATTTATCTAATTATATACTTGCTTTGTAGAAATATATAGAAAGGAAGATATATTTGGAAGATAATATTAATAATCACCAAGAAGCTACATTTGGCATCTCTTTATTAGCGATTGCTTCTATAGTCTTTATAATGTTTATGGGTGTTATGTATTTAAAAACAATTTCTATTCAGACTTGCTTAATAGTTTCAATTACTTTATTATGTATTATTTCTTCTTATTTTTTAAAATACTCATTTAATGAATTGATGGATATTATGGCAAAGAGCATAAAAAATGGAGCATTCGGCCTATGGTTCTTTATTGCTATAGGAGGAATAATCTCATCTTATATGATGTCAGGGACAGTTCCTGCTATTATCTATTATGGTGTTAAATTAATAAATCCAAAAATATTTTTACCAGCATGTCTATTATTATCTAGTATTACAGCAATTTCTACGGGAACGTCATGGGGAACTGTAGGAACGATAGGAGTTGCATTAATAGGAATTGGACAAGGGATGGGAATACCACTACCGATTATAGCTGCAGCAATAGTATCAGGTGCGACTTTTGGAGATAAGATGTCCCCGATTTCTGATACTCCTAATTTAGCATCTATGGCTTCGGGTTCTGAATTAATCCCTACGATTAAAGCTATGATGACAACAATAACTCCTGCTTTTATTATTTCTTTTTTTATATTTGCAATATTAGGATTAAAATATTCAGATACAGATATAGACTATAGGATAATTGAAGAGACAAAAACAGTTTTAGAGAATAATTTTAATTTAAATCCCATTGTACTATTGCCAATTTTTATATTATTAATACTTACGATTAAAAAATTTCCATCTTTACCAGGAATGGCAATAGCTATTAGCTTAGGAATAGCTATTTCAATTATTTTCCAAAATGAAAGCTTTACAAAATGTATTGAAGCTCTTAATTCTGGATTCAATATTGAAACCGGTTCAGATTATGTAGATCCAATACTAAATAGAGGAGGATTACAGAATATGTTAGGCACATTTTCAATAGCATTCCTAGGAATATCTATGGGAGGGCTATTAAATGAATGTGGCTATTTAAAAGCAATATTTACACGATTACTAAGAAAGATCAAAGGGATAGAATCGCTTTCAATTGTAGTTATGATCAGCTCAATTATGTCTACTGCTCTCTTAAGCGAAGCATATCTATCTTATATTTTAAATGGGGCTATTTATAAAAAAGAATTTGATAGAAGAGGAGTGAGTCGTGTAATCTTAGCACGATTGATAAGTGAGGGAGGATTAATGCCTGCACCTTTAATGCCATGGACTACATTCGGTGCATTCTGTATTGCCACTTTAGGCATATCAGGCATTGAATTTGCACCATATGCTTTTTTGAATTATTTATCACCGATTATATCCTTGCTTATGACATATATGGGAATTGGAATAGTTTGGAATAAAAATAAGGAGAGAGAATATAGAAATGATCAATAAAGAGAATGCTTATAAATACTTAAAAGAGTTATTAAATCTAGATAGATCTATTTCAGGAGCTAGATTCATAGAGACTGAGGAAGAATATGAAAATCTTGCTATTCCTGAACAAAAAGGAACAGTGTGTTTTATTGGGAGAAGAGCCTTAGAAGGATACCATATAAAATCTAATGCTAATAGTATAGTATGTGACTATGGAGCTTATGCTATTGGAGCAAAAAAACCTGATAAAAGCATATTGAATGGAGAGAGCTATGCTCTTTGTGGACTTTATAGCAATAAAAATATTGCAAAATCAGTAGTTGACAGCATGCATTATTCAGAAAAAGAAATATATGGAATAGAAATAGGTCCGTTTTCAAAAGTTTCAAATGCAGATATTGTATATATTGTATGTGATACAAAACAAGCCATGAGAGTTTTTCAAGGATATACTTATTATTATGGACCAGCGAAAAATATTGGATTTATAGGAAATCAAGCAATGTGTGGAGATATTTTATCTAAGCCTTTGTATAATAAAGATATAAATATATCTTTATTCTGTAAAGGGGCAAGAAAGTATGGAGCATTTGGAGATGGAGAACTTGCTATTTCTATGCCTATAGAAATATTTTACAATACGGCTTATGGTGTATTTATGACAGTAGATCCTGTAGAAAATCCAAAAGATAAAGTGAAATTATCTAAGAGGTTAGAAGTATCTGGAATAAAATATGAATTCGATATGCAGGCAAGTTATGGTAAAGTTTTAGATGAATATGCAAAGGAGATAGAAAATTGAATAGGTTATAGAAAAACACAATAGTTTTTCTAAAATGGATAGATAAATTAATTGATATGATTCGAGTTTTAATTTGAATATTAAGTATTATGTATTAAAATAGAATTAGTAATATTTGTTTGACGATAATTCATATGAAAGAGGTATTGATTTGGCAAATTTGAGTTTAAAGGGAATAGAAAAAATTTATCCAGGAAATAAGACTAAATCTGTTGAAAATTTTAATCTTGAAATAGAAAATGAAGAGTTTATAGTTCTAATAGGACCATCAGGTTGTGGAAAATCTACTCTTTTGAGAATGATTGCAGGATTAGAGGAGATAACATCAGGGGAATTATATATAGATGGTAAACTTATGAACGATGTAGAGCCTAAGGATAGAGATATAGCAATGGTCTTTCAAAACTATGCATTATATCCACATATGACAGTATATGATAATATGGCGTTCGCTCTAAAGCTCAGAAATATCGATAAAGACACTATCGATAAGGAAGTTAGAAGAGCAGCTAAAGTATTAAATATTGAAGAATATCTTGAAAGAAAACCAAAAGCTTTATCCGGAGGACAAAGACAGAGAGTAGCATTAGGTAGGGCTATAGTAAGAAAGCCAAAAGTATTTTTAATGGATGAGCCTCTATCGAATTTAGATGCAAAGCTAAGAGTTCAGACTAGGGCTGAGATAATAAAAATGCATGAAGATTTAAAAACTACTTTTATCTATGTAACTCATGATCAAACTGAGGCTATGACCATGGGAGATAGAATCGTGATAATGCATGATGGAATAGTACAGCAAGTTGATACACCACAAAATCTATATAATGAACCTGCTAATATATTCGTTGCAGGATTTATAGGAAGTCCTCAAATGAACTTTATAAATGGAAAAGTAATTGAAAAAGAAGGGAAATTTAGATTTGTAAATGAAGATCTATACTGTGATCTATTAGAAAAAGATATAGAAATAATAAAGAAAAACAATATGATTGGAGAAGATATAGTTATGGGAATAAGGCCTGAACATATAGATATCGACTATTCAGAAAACAGCCCTTATTCCATACCTTTGAAATTGGAAATAATTGAACTATTAGGTTCAGAAGGTTATCTTCATTTTAAGACCAGCTCTGATCAGATAGTTGCAAAGGTTAATTTAGAAGAAAAAGGAATTGAAAAGGGCGATAAGAAAGTTTTATTTGAATTAGATAAGCTCTATTTCTTCAATCCAGAAACTACTAATAGACTTGTTTAAGGTGATATTATGAAAGATAGAATGAGCACTGAAGAAAGAATGTCAAAACTCATAAGAGGTGAGAAGATAGATAGAGTACCGGTAATCCCTCATATGGGAATATATGCAGCTAAAATTTGCAATATTCCCTATGATAGATATTATTTAGATCCAAACCTCGCATATACTACTCAGACCTGGGCATTAGAGCTGCATCAACACGATGGTGGTTATGGATATAGTATTCCAGAAGGATATGCTCAGGAATTTGGAGGGGAGATAGAATTTTCAAAAGGGTTTGAGAGTATCGTACCAAAAGTTATAAGAAGACCTATAGAAAAACCTAGTGATTTAGATAAACTCTCTTTTCCAAAAATTGATGAAGCTTTTGCATCTAGTAGGATATTAGAATTCAATAGAAATAAGTATAGAGATGGACATGGGGTCTCGATAACTGCAGGTTCAGCTATGAGTATAGCAGTACAACTTGTAGGCATGGATAAATTGATGAGATACACTATAAGAGATTCTTCATTCGTTCATGCTCTTATGGACTTTTGTGCTGAATATTTAATATATATGGCAAAATTCTATTGTGAAGAATTTAAAGATATAACTATAGGGGCAGGAGCTGCATATCCAGTAGAAAGTTCAGTTATAATACCACCTAAGAAATTTGAAGAGTTTTCTGTACCATATATAAATAAGGTGTTTTCGGCATATAAAGATCTAGGTATTAATATTGGATCTATACATCTTTGTGGAGATCACTATGACAATCTTCCTATATGGCGAGATTCTATAGATATGCCGAGTAGAATGATTATAACTACTGGATACGAGATGGATTTAATAGAAATAACGAAGGTTTTAGGAGATAACCATATAATGGGTGGAAATTTAAGAAATGCCACTCTAGAGTCGGGAAATTATATGGATGTCTATAATGAAGCGAAAAAATTAATAGATAAATATAAATATTTACCAGGAGGGTATGTCTTAACACCTGACTGTGATCTAACAGTATCATGTCCAGCAGCTAATCTTCATTCGATGATAAAAGCTTCTAGAGATTTTGGTAGCTATTAAAAGAGAGGAAAACCTCTCTTTTTTTTATTTCTAGAATATATTTTCTATTTATATTGACAAAAGTCGTTTTAAATTCTATAATTTTACAAACAATTGAGGTGATAGTATGCATAGGGCAGATAAAGCTATTGAAGAATTAAAAGATGGGAATAGACGCTTCCTAGAAAAACATATGGAGAATATAGAGATAACAGTAGATAATACAAAAAAATTATATAATAAACCACAGAAGCCAATGGCAGTAGTATTAGCTTGTTCAGATTCAAGAGTCCCACCAGAGATAGTTTTCGATCAAGGACCAGGAAGTCTATTCGTTATAAGAAATGCAGGTAATGTTATAGATAAACATGTGCTTGGAAGCATAGAATATGCAATTAAATATCTAGACACGCCTTTGATATTTGTACTAGGACATAATATGTGTGGAGCTATAAATGCAACAGTTGAAAGAAAGAGCTTAAGCTCTAATATAGATTGCATAGTTAATAATATATTGAAGAATATAGATATTAAAAAAATTGATTTCAATGACAAGGAAAAGGCTTCTAAAATATTAGAAGATGAGAATATAAAAAGAGGAATAGTGGAAATTAGAGAAAATGATATAGTTAAAACTTTAGAATTAGAAGGAAGAGTTAAAGTTAGAGGTGGCAAATACTGTCTAGATACAGGTAGAGTGAAGTTTTTTTGATTTATTTGGAGGAATACAATGAATTATGTATATATTTTAAGATGTTCAGATAATACGCTCTATACAGGCTGGACAAATAATTTATATGAGAGATTAAAAAAACATAATGAAGGAAATGGAGCAAAGTATACAAGAGCAAGATTACCAGTAGAGCTTGTATATGTTGAAGAATATGAGACTAAAAGCGAAGCTATGAAAAGAGAGTACCAGATTAAAAAAATGAGTAGAAGAAAAAAATTATTACTAATAGAATCCTG
>JAUNVB010000014.1 GCA_030537835.1 Andreesenia angusta
TTCTCAATGGAAGACTATCTAGATATCTATATTAAAAATATTGATTTTTCATTGTTCAAAGATGATATAGATATAGAGAAAGCTATAGATATAATAAGATGGACTATAGATAAATATACAGAGGAGATAAGAAATAATTCGGAATCATTCGTATTAGAAGAATTTGAAGAAGATTTTTGTGGATATCTTGATATATTAAGGAAAAGCTTTTATAAATAAAATTATAGATAGATGCATTTCAGAAAGAGGGAGATACTTATGCATGAATACTATAGGAAAAATCAGAAGAAATTATTAAAGATGATGGATAAGATGCTTTTACCAGTAAAGGATGAAATTGAAGAAATTACTGGAGTAGATGGAAAACAATTTATAGAAGAAGCTAAGAAGATCTATATAAAAAAGTATTTAGAGGAAATGCCTTATATTGGCGGAAAGAAGAATTCGGGGACCACTAATCTAACAAATGCTTGTTTTCTAGTAGCTATGTATGATTTAGGTAGAAATTATGGTATGACTGCTTATCAAGCAGGGGAAATAAGTGTACATTCTTTTGAGAAATACTTTGGGAAATTTTCTAAATGGCTACGTTCTCCGATCCAATGGTTAGCAAGGAAGAATTTAAGTCAGAAATTACTTAAAAAGATGATAAAACAGAGAAAGGAATTTTCAGATAAATACCCCTATGCCTGGGAATCTGAATACAGAGAGCCGAACGAAGAATATACTCACCAGCTTATTGTACATTCATGTGGAATAGAAAAGTTTTTAAGAGATAAAGATGTAGCAGAATTCATACCTTATCTATGTAATTTAGATTATGCTATGTTTAAAGAGTTTGGATTGCCACTTTGTAGAAAGAATACAATAGCATGTGGTGATAAGACATGTGATTTTGTTTTTTCAAGAGATGGAAAAATTCAAGAATCCTGGCCTCCACAGTTTTTAAATGAAGATAATGAATATAAATAGTAAATTTGAGTTGTAATATTTTGAAAGAGTAGAAAAAATATCTAATATGATATCAGAATATAGAATGAACCGTCCAATATGTAAAAAGAAGAGGCTATTACTGTAAGAAATTTAGTAATAGAGGGAAGAGTGTAGAGAGAAGTAGATATTCTCTATATATGAATATAGATTTGCTCTTTAGTCTATTATAATGAAAAGAATATATAGTGATATAAGAGTGTCTATATTTTTTAAATCTAATGCTAATCCAAAATACATATGCTATTGTAATAAAGTAAGAGAAGAAGATATAGAAGAGGCAATATTGAAAAAATCTGCAAAAGATATGAAGGGTATTATAAAAATAACCGGAGCTATGAGGAATACAGAGTGACCCATTAAGAAAATGTTATAGAGAGAATATAATAAATAGAATTTTAAAAGAAAATAATAAAGTATAACAAGAATGCTTTTCATTATGATATACTATAGATATTAATGGTAGCGATTATCAATAATGAAAGGTAGGGATATATTATGGAACAAGGACATGAATTTTTAGCAAGATTAGGAAAGACAAAGCTTAGACCAGGAGGAATTGATGGAACTAACTGGCTTCTATCACAGGTAGATATAAATGAGGAGACAAAGATATTAGAAGTAGCTTGCAATAGAGCAGTGAATATGATTGATTGGGCAAAAAAATATAATTGTCATATAGAAGGAATAGATGCTTATGATATAGCGATAGAAGATGCAAAAGAGAATATCGAAAAAGAGAATCTAGGAAATCTTCTAAATGTACAAATTGGCAATGCCATGGATTTACCATTCGAAGATGAAACATTCGATATAGTAATAAACGAAGCTATGTTGACTATGATGAATGATATATCTAAAGAAAAATGCATAAAGGAATATTATAGAGTGCTGAAAAAAGGTGGAAAGCTTTTAACTCATGATATATGTATAGAAAATATATCTGAGGATTTTCTAAGAGAGATGAGAGCAATACTTAATATACCCGTAGCACCTCTCCCTTTAAAATCATGGCTAGAGAAATATGAAAATGCTGGCTTTGAAAAAATAGATTATAAAATAGGTGAACTCAAATTCTTATCAGAAGAAGGATTATTGAGAGATGAAGGAAAAGAAGGCTTTGAAAGAATCATGGAGAATGCTATGAAGCCAGAAAATATAGAGCGTTTTAGTAAGATGAGAGATTTCTTTGATAAAGATGATTTAGAATTTAATTATATTGTAATATCAAGCACTAAGTAAAATCGGTCATATAGGGCCTTATGAAGAGGTATATTGATATAGAGAAGAGAATAATAATATTTTTTCATAATAACTAGGAATAACTATGGAGTTATCATGAATATGTTTATTATTATCAATAATGGGTAAAAATAAATGGTAAAGAAATAGGGAGGGATTCTATGAAAATAGTTGATAAGATATTAAATATTGAAGAAGTTAATGCACATTGTGATATACCATGTGGTATTTATGATCCAATAGTAGCACAAATAGCAGCAATTACAACAGTGAGAATGCTAGATCAGATGAAGGAAACATTAGAATCGGACTCAGATGAGATGGCAAAGAAGAATAAATTTGCCAGATTAGTTGCGGTAAAAGAAGAACATGCAGAAAAGGCAAAGCACGAAATCAGAGTTATATGGGGAGATTTTATAAAGCCACCTCATATTGAAAAATACCCTGATATACACAGCTTAGCTCATGAAATAATGATGATTGGTTCAAAAGTAAAACAAGGTGCTAATCGCGAAGATGCAGAGCAATTTGTAGAAAAGATAAATGAGTTTGCAAAGATTTTCTGGGAAATAAAGGGAGAAGAAACAGTGGAAAAAGAAGCTCCATATGCTCCTAATTTGAAATTGGTATATAGAAAAGTATAATGTATAAGATCTATAAAATAAGAGGAGCCAGTATGGCTCCTCTTTATTATGAAGGCGATTATATATTATGTAAAAAAGTCAAAGATAGAAAAAAATTAAAAACAGGAGATATAGTAATAGCTAGGACTAAATCATATGGGAATATAATAAAAGAAATTTCAGAAATAAAAGAAGACGGAATAAGACTTAAAGGAACTAATATTCAAAGCATAAGCACAGAAGAGATGGGAACTATACCATTCGATAGAATCTTATTTAAAGTTATTTTTAATTTCAGCAAAAGATAGAGATTATAATCTCTATCTTTTTTTCACAGATCTATAATCCTTAGGAAGAATATTAGTGTATTTTTTAAATTGATTAGTAAAACTACTAGAGCTCTTATACCCTAATATATCAGCAATTTCTGAAATCATGTAATCGCTATTTAAGAGTAGATAACAAGCTCTATCCATTTTTCTATTGAATATGTAATTCGATAGAGAGACTTTCGTTATCGATTTAAAAACGTATTTAAATTTAGACGGACTCATAAAAGTTTTTTCAGCTAGTTTATTTAGATATAAACTCTTATCTAAATTATCATTAATAAAATCCAATACTTTCAGAATATTATTATAATCATTCGATGAAATATAGATATCATTTCTTTCGAAATATTCAGACTTTTGAAGTAGAATTGCAACTGCCTCATCCTAGCCGAATATTTTACATTAGAAAAGCAGATAGATTATCCAAAAGCCTTTTTATTATTAATAGCGTCTATAAGTTTATTTGCAGCTGTAGAAGCTATGGGGGTATTTACTATTTTTAGCAAGATGACAGAGAAATCGTTAGAGAGAATGGAAGAAATAGATAATATAACAAAGATGAGAAAATTATCTGGCTTAGAGAGATTAGAAAAATTTGAAATGGAAGGTATAGTTATCATGCACTATTTCCTCCCGTCGATATCCCTAAAGAAATTCCTATCTCCATATTCCTGTAGATTCAATTTATATCCTTGTCTTTGCATCTCATTCAATTTTATAATAAGCAAATTAAGATTGACATTACAAGCTCTTGCCATCTGTTCATAGTTGTATTCTCGTTTTGCAAGCTCATCTATCTCATTTTCATCTAGAAGAAGATGAGCTGCAAATATATTAGCCTCCATTTCCATTTCAGAATTTATATCTAATAGAGTGTATTCAATTAATTCATTTTTACTAGCAATCTCCCTATGGTAGAGGTCATGGCCTAATTCATGTGCTAGAACCATTCTAAGCATTTTTTCATCGATATTTGGATTATAGAATACGAAGCGATTCCTCATTATGATCTTATACATACCGAGTAATTTAGTATTTCTTTTAAAAGGCATTAATATAATATTTCTTTCAATTAAGATTTTTTTAGGATCTCTAGTCTCATGCAGATCTATTAAATCAAAAACATCGTTTCTTATCTTATCATAAAAAGACATAGAATCACCCCTTTATTCATCTTCACTGTATTTCTTAGGAGTATACTTTTTATTATTCAATTTCGCCATATAATAAGCTTCCTGAATAGTTTCTAGAACGGCTTTTCTATCCTCCTCATCTAGCTTACCACCAGCAAAAAGACCTGCTAAATCTTCTGCTAACTCCCTAGCTTCTCTAGCACCTTTAGATCCATATTTTTCTCTAGCTCTTACTATGAACTCCTGATTAGAATCCATAAGATAATCTAAATTGACATCGAATTTATCCGCTATATTTAAATAAGTTTTTCTATCCCTAGGTAGCCTCTCACCTAATTCATACCCTTTATAAGTTCTAATAGAAACATCTATAAGTTTCGCAGCTTCAGCCTGGGTGAGATTCTTTTCCTGTCGCAATATTCTTAATTTATTTGCAAAATCCATATTCTCTACCTCCAAATAAAATACACTTATAGTGCAATATATATCTTGACAAGTGCAAGTAATAACACTATAATTAAAGTGCAACTAATGACACTATTATAAATAGAAATAGCTAAGAAGTCAATAGGAGAGTGAGAGTAATGGATAGAATAATCTTACATGTGGATATGAATAATTGCTATGCCTCAATAGAAGCCATATTAAACCCTAAATTAAGAGGATTTCCAATAGCAGTCTGTGGCTCAGAAGAGGATAGGAGTGGTATAGTACTTGCGAAATCTCAAGAAGCTAAAATTCTTGGAGTTAAAACTGCAGAGACTATATGGGAGGCAAAGAAAAAATGCCCAGAACTATTAGTCGTTCCACCACATTACGATGAATATATTAAATATTCAAAGCTCGCTAAAAAGCTCTATTATGAATATACGAATCAGGTAGAGTCATTTGGACTAGACGAATGCTGGTTAGATATTACAAATTCTATAAATCTATTTGGAAATAGTAGAAATATAGCAGAAGATATAAGAGAAAGAATGAAAAGAGAAATCGGAATAACTGTGAGCATAGGGATTAGCTTTAATAAGGTATTTGCAAAGCTGGGAAGTGATTTAAAAAAGCCAGATGCTATTACAGAAATTACGAAAGATAATTATAAAAAAATAGTTTGGAAATTAGAAGTAGATAAGATAATAGGAATAGGAAAAGCGACTAAGAAAAGATTAAATAGTGTAGGTATATTCACCTTAGGAGAGCTTGCTAAATCAGATCCAGGATTTTTAAAGAGAAGATTAGGAATAAATGGAATCTATCTTTGGAACTATGCCAATGGAAGAGATTTTAGTCGAGTTATGGATATGAATGATAGAGCTCCGATTAAATCCATAGGTCATAGCATAACTTGTAGAGAAGATTTAATAGATGATATAGAAGTGAGAAATGTTTTTCAAGAGCTATCACTAGGCCTTTCAAAAAGGCTAAGAGATAATGATTTAGAAGCAGGAGGAATTAGGATAAGTATAAAGGACAATGAATTAAGAAGATCTCAATATCAATCTCCCTTACCATATAAGACATTGAGTTCTATTATTATATCTGAGGAAGGATTTAAATTATTTAAGAATATTTATAATTGGAAAAAACCGATAAGAGCATTAGGAATAAGAGCTATAGATCTAAGAAAAAGAGGAGAGCCTAAGCAGATAAATTTATTTTCAAATTATCATTATATAAGGAATAAGGAAATAGTAGATAGGACTATATACGATTTAAGAAAGCGATACGGGGAGGAAATTATAAGTTTTGGAAGTCTAATAGGCGATATTAAATTGCCGAAGAATAGGAATCATAGGGCCATAATATAAACTCGTTAAATGTGAATGAAAATATTTTAGAATAAATAATAAAATATGCTTGACATCATAAAAAGTTTTTGGTAAACTATGATTAAAGAATAAGTTCTTTCTTTATATATATTAACTTAACTGAGATAATGTTAGAGAATATAGGGACTGCTGTTGCTAACAGCGGTATAAGAGCCCCGTCACTATGACGGGGTTTTTTATATTAAAACTGATATGCTATATTGACATTAATCAAGAATGAAGATATAATTTTATATATGAATATAATAAAGACTGTGATGGGAAGAGTAGATAGATCACTTCATTTTAGAGAGAGAGAATCGTGGCTGAAAGTTTTCTCAATGAATATCTATTGAAAACTACCCCGGAGTTTAGCCTGAAAGGGACATACGTTGATTACGTTATAATCATAGAGCGGAACATTTTTATGTTCTAATTAGGGTGGTACCGTGGGATAACTTTCGCCCCTAGAATATCTAGGAGTGAAAGTTTTTTTATTTTGAGGGAGGCATAGATATGATAAAGATTACATTACCTGATGGTTCAGTTAGAGAGTATGAGAAAAATATTAAGATTATGGATATAGCAAAGAGTATTAGTGAAGGACTTGCTAGAGTCGTCGTAGGAGCAAAGGTAAATGGTAAATTGATGGGGTTAAATGAAGAAATTTCAGAAGATAGTACAGTAGAGCTATTAAAATTTGATGATGAAGCAGGAAAAGAAATATTCTGGCATACATCAGCACATATGTTAGCTCAAGCTATTAAGAGAAAATTTCCTGAAGCAAAATTTGCTATAGGACCAGCAATAAAAGATGGTTTCTATTACGATATAGACCTAGATCATAGGCTCACTTCAGAAGATTTAATAGAAATAGAAAAAGAGATGAAGAAGATAGCGAAAGAAGATTTCGAACTAGTGAAAAGTATAATGCCTAGAGATGAAGCCTTAAAGTATTTAAGAGATAAAGGCGAAATATATAAAGTGGAATTAGTAGAAGATCTACCGGAAGATACAGAAATATCATTCTATACAGAAGGAGAATTCTGTGATCTTTGTAGAGGACCTCATCTACCGAGCACTAAGAAAGTAAAAGCTATAAAACTTATGAGTATAGCTGGTGCTTACTGGCGTGGAGATGAAAAAAGACAGATGTTACAGAGAGTTTATGGAATATCTTTTGAGAAACAGAAAGATCTAGATGCATATCTAGATATGTTAGAAGAGGCAAAGAAGAGAGACCATAGAAAATTAGGCAAAGAATTAGATCTATTCACTCTTCATACAGAAGGACCAGGATTTCCATTCTTCCATCCAAAAGGAATGGTTTTATGGAATTGTATACAGGATTTTTGGAGAGAAGAACATAATAAAAGAGGATATGGAGAGATAAAGACTCCATTGATTTTGAACGAAGCATTATGGCATCAATCAGGCCATTGGGATCATTATAAGGAGAATATGTATTTCACTAGAATAGACGATGGAGATTATGCTATAAAACCTATGAATTGCCCAGGTTCAATGATAATCTATAAATCGAATATGTATAGCTATAGAGATCTACCACTTAGATGGGCAGAGCTTGGACAAGTTCATAGACATGAATTAGCAGGTTCTTTACATGGTCTTATGAGAGTTAGAACATTTACTCAGGACGATGCTCATATATTCATGTTACCAGAACAGGTAAAAGATGAATTGATGGGAGTAATCGATCTTGCAGATGAAATATATAAAGCCTTTGGATTTAAATACCATGTAGAATTATCTACTAGACCAGAAGATTTCATGGGAGAGATAGAAGATTGGGATATAGCTACAGATAATTTAAGAATGGCTTTAGAAGAAAAAGGTATAGAATATAGAATAAATGAGGGTGATGGAGCATTTTATGGACCTAAAATAGACTACCATCTTGAAGACAGTATAGGTAGAACTTGGCAATGTGCAACTATTCAATTAGATTTTCAAATGCCTGAGAGATTTGATCTAACTTATACAGGAAAAGATAATGAAAAGCATAGACCAGTTATGATTCATAGAGCGATTCTAGGTAGTATGGAGAGGTTTATAGGGATATTGATAGAGCATTTTGCAGGGAAATTCCCAGCTTGGCTTGCTCCTGTGCAAGTATCTATACTTCCTATATCAGATAAATTTAATGATTACGCTGAAGATATAAAGAAGAAATATGAAGAAATGGGAATTAGAGTAGAAATAGATACTAGAACAGAAAAAATTGGCTATAAGATAAGGGAAGCACAGATGTCTAAGGTTCCTTATATGCTTATTATCGGAGAAAGAGAAATGGAAAATAAAGAAGTAGGAGTAAGGGATAGAGAAGAAGGCGATATAGGAGCTATGAAAATAGACGATTTCGCTAAAAAGATATTAAAAGAAATAGAGACTAAAGAGATAAAAGAAGAGAAGAAGAAATAGAAATATATTTGCAGCAGGATTATAGATCTTGCTGCTTATTTTTTTGAGAGTAGGTGGTAAATTGAATTTAATAATTTTAGAAGAAGAAGATTTTATTACAGAAAATATCGTGAGATTAAGCGGAAGAAGATATAATCATATGATGGAAATTCATAAGGTGAAAAAGGGCCAGAAATTAATTATAGGTAAATTAAATGGAAAGATGGGGTCAGGAGAGGTATTAGATATAAATGATGAAGAGATAGATATGAAAGTAAATTTAAATCAAAACCCACCAAAACCATTGAGTATAAAAATTATAATGGCAATGCCAAGACCGAAAGTATTTAAAAGGATAATAAGAGATCTGACTTCTATGGGGATAAAAGAGATATATATTATAAAAACTTGGAAGGTAGAAAAAAGTTTTTGGAATAGTCCAGTATTGAGTGAAAAAGTTTTAAAAGATAGCATAATACTCGGATTAGAGCAAGGTAAAGACACTATAATGCCTAAAATTGAAATTTTTAAAAGGTTCAAACCCTTTATAGAAGATGATATTACTGGTATAATAGAAGGAACAAAAGCTTTAGTCGCTGATCCTTTTTCTGAGAAGAGGGAGATTAAAGATTTTGAAAATAAGCCAATTACTCTAGCAATAGGACCAGAAGGTGGTTTTATTGAATATGAAATTAATATGTTTAAAAAATATGGATTTGAGGACTTAAACCTCGGGGATAGAATTCTCAGAGTTGAAACTGTTCTTCCCTATCTAATAGGAAAATTTTCATAGAATATATTTAGCAAACCACAAGCATGCTTGTGGTTTTAATGAGTATAAAAGGGCTTTAATGGAGGAAAATCAATGAAAGATAAACTGAGAGTAGGCTTAGATGTTGGTTCTACCACTGTAAAGATGGTAGTTCTAGACGTCCAAGACAAAATAATTCATAAAAACTATAGACGGCATCTATCAGATGTGAGAAATGCGGTAAAAAATATAATAACAGATGCCAAGGATGTATTAAAAGAAAAATTAGTATCTATAAGCATAACAGGCTCCGGAGGACTTTCATTAGCAGAGAGCATGGAAATACCATTCGTTCAAGAAGTTATAGCTTCAACTGAAGCCGTAGAGAAATTTGCACCAGAAACTGATGTCGCAATAGAACTCGGTGGAGAAGATGCTAAAATAACTTATTTTGGTAGAAGTCTTGAACAGAGGATGAATGGGACTTGTGCAGGAGGTACGGGAGCTTTTATAGATCAGATGGCTTCGCTATTAAAGACAGATGCAGCAGGCTTAAATGAATATGCAAAGGATTATAAGACAATATACCCTATCGCTTCTAGATGTGGGGTATTTGCAAAGTCTGATGTTCAACCACTATTAAATGAAGGTGCTTCGAAAGAAGATATTGCAGCATCAGTACTTCAAGCAGTTGTAAATCAAACGATAAGTGGTCTTGCTCAAGGGAAACCTATAAGAGGAAGAATTGCATTCTTAGGAGGACCTCTTCACTTTATAACTGAATTGAAGACGAGATTCGTAGAGACATTAGCTCTTACAGATGATGAGATAGTTGAGACGAAAGATTCACATTATTTTGTGGCATTAGGGGCAGCACTTTTATCTAAAATGGAAAATGCATTACCATTTTCGACGATAGAAGAGAGAATGTCGAAAATTGATCCAAAAGTTTCAGATGAAGAAGGATTTCTAGATCCGCTAATTGCGAATGAAGAGGAATTAAAAGAATTTATAGAAAGACATGAAAAAGAAAAAGTTAAGGAAATACAGATAAAAGACTATAAAGGGGATGCTTTTTTAGGAATAGATGCAGGTTCTACTACTACAAAAGTTGCCCTTATATCAGATAAAGGAGAATTACTTTTCTCGCATTATGGAAGCAACGAAGGAAAGCCTCTTCAATCAGTTATGGAAGCACTTAAGGACCTTCAAAAAGAAATGCATGATGATATAAGAATTGCTCAATCAGCAGTTACAGGATATGGAGAGCATCTTATAAAAGCGGCATTAAAAATTGATATAGGAGAGATAGAGACAGTCGCTCACTACAAAGCGGCAGAGTTCTTCTTACCAGAAGTAGATTTCATATTAGATATTGGTGGACAGGATATGAAGAGTCTTAAAATCAGAAATGGAACAATAGACTCTATAATGTTAAACGAAGCATGTTCATCAGGTTGCGGTTCCTTTATACAGACCTTTGCAGAATCACTTGATATGGATGTAAAAGAATTTGCAAAAGTAGGACTTATGGCTGAAAGACCAGTAGATCTTGGTTCGAGATGTACAGTATTTATGAACTCAAAGGTAAAACAAGCACAGAAAGAAGGAGCAACTGTAAGCGATATATCAGCAGGACTTGCAATATCAGTTATTAAAAATGCATTATATAAAGTAATTAGAATTAGAAATATGGACGAATTAGGTAAAAATATAGTTGTTCAAGGTGGTACTTTTTATAATGATGCTGTATTAAGATCTCTTGAGCAGATAACAGGAAGAAAAGTCATAAGACCGAATATAGCTGGGATAATGGGAGCATTCGGCTGTGCAATAATTGCAAGAGAGAGATATGAAGAAAATACTGAATCAGAAATGATATCGCTTAAAGAAATGGAAGCATTCGAAGTAGAGACCTCTATGAGAAGATGTAAGTTATGTGGAAATAGATGTATGATGACGATAAATCATTTCTCAGATGGAAGAGAATTCATTTCAGGAAATAGATGTGAAAGAGGTCTAGGACTTGAAAAACAATTGAGTGAATTACCTAATCTATATCAATTTAAATACGATAGATTATTTAGATATTATAAACCTCTTACAGAGAAAGAGGCTAAGAGAGGAACTATAGGAATTCCTAGAGTATTGAATATATATGAAGATTATCCACTGTGGTTTACTTTCCTAACAGAGCTTGGATATAGAGTTGTGACATCTTCAAGATCATCTAAGAAGATATATGAATTAGGTATGGATACTATACATTCAGAATCTATGTGTTATCCAGCTAAGATGGTAAATGGACATATAACGGATCTGATAAATAGAGGAGTTAAGAAGATATTCTATCCTAGTATCCCTTATACTGCGAAAGAATTTGAAGGAGCGGATAATCACTATAATTGTCCTATAGTAACTTCTTATCCGGAAGCTATAGATAAGAATGTAGACAGAATCCATGAAGAAGATATAAAGTACTATTTTCCATTTCTACCAGTAGATGATAGAAAGAGACTTCCAAAGAGAATGATGGAAGAATTGAAAGATGAAAATCTGACATTAGATGAGATAAAAACAGCGCTAAATAAAGCGTTTGAGGAATGGGATAGATTTAAACAGGATATAAGAGATGAAGGAGAAAGAGCTCTTAGATATATGAAAGAACATAATAAAAAAGGATTAGTTCTTTCGGGAAGACCTTATCATATAGACCCAGAGATAAATCATGGGATTCCAGAGCTCATAACATCTTATGATTTCGTAGTGTTATCAGAAGATTCAATCTGTCATCTAGCAGAATCAGAAGAAAAGCTCAGAGTCGTAAATCAATGGACTTATCATTCTAGACTCTATAGAGCGGCTGATTTTATAAAAGATCAGAAAGAAATAGATATAATTCAATTGAATTCATTCGGCTGTGGATTAGATGCTGTAACGACGGATCAAGTTCAAGAGACTATGGAGAGATATGGAAAGATATATACAGTTATAAAAATAGACGAAGTAAGTAATTTAGGAGCTGTGAGAATAAGACTTAGATCTCTTATAGCAGCAATAGAAGAAAGAGATAAAAAAGGCTTTATACCTAGAAAAATAGAAGAGGTACCAGAGAGAGTAGAATTCACTGAAGAGATGAGAAAAGATAATTATACTATTCTCTGTCCGCAGATGTCTCCTATTCACTTCGATATAATAGAGCCATTATTTGAAGAATATGGTTATAATTTAAAAGTCTTAAAGCATGCGGATCAACACACTATAGAAGAGGGACTTAAATATGTAAATAATGATGCATGTTATCCTGCGATAATAACTATAGGTCAGCTTATGGAAGCGTTGAATTCAGGTGATTATGATGTGAATAAAACTGCTCTAATAATGTCGCAAACAGGTGGAGGATGTAGAGCCACTAATTATATCGCATTTATAAGAAAAGCTCTTAGAGATGCAGGAGTTCCACAAGTACCAGTTATATCTGCTAATGCTGTAGGTATAGAGAGCCATGAAGGCTTTAAGATAACCCCTTCTCTAGGGAATAAAGCTATAATGGCTATAATATATGGAGATCTTTTCATGAGACTCGTATATAAGATAAGACCGTATGAAAAAGTGAAAGGTTCTACAGATAGACTTCATGCTAAATGGAGAGATATCTGTATAAAGACTTTAAAAGAATCTGGTAGTAAGAGAAAATTTGACAAGAATATAAAAGATATAATAGAAGATTTTGATAATATAGAAATCTATGAAAATATGGTTAAGCCAAGAGTTGGAATAGTTGGGGAGATATTAGTCAAATTCCATCCAGTGGCGAATAATGATGTTGTAAATCTACTTGAAAAAGAAGGCGCAGAAGCAGTATCTCCTGATTTACTAGATTTCTTCCTCTATAGTGCTTACGATAATAAGATCAAATACGATAAACTATCGGGTAGTTTAAAAGGCAAGCTCACAGGAAAAGCTGTTATTGCCGCAATACAATTCTACAGAAAGAATATGATAAAATATCTAGAAAGAAGTAAGAGATTTGAACCACCTAAGCCTATAGAATATATTGCAAAGCTTGCAGAGAGACATCTATCTCTTTGTCATCAAACAGGAGAAGGATGGTTCTTAATGGGTGAGATGCTTGAACTCTTAGAAAGTGGTATAAACAATATAGTTTGTCTTCAACCATTTGCTTGTCTACCTAATCATATAGTAGGGAAAGGTATGATAAAGGAATTGAGAAGAGCATATCCGCTTTCGAATGTAGCACCTATAGATTATGATGCATCTGCAAGTGAAGTAAATCAGATTAATAGAATTAAATTAATGCTATCAATAGCATTTAAAAATTTAGAAAAAGAAAAAGCAGTATAAAATAAGAAAATAATTTTAATTTACTGATTAATTTTTAGCTCGAGGGTATATTGAATACCTGAGAGCTTTTTTTATTCTGATTTAATAATTAATTTATAGTTTAAAATGTTGTAAAAGCCAATATTTAGGGTATAATTTAAATATAATGAAAGAAGGTGATTGAATGCAGAAAAAGGCATTGAGCTTAATACTGCTTTCGATTGTAGGATCTAGCACGACAGCAATGGCATTTACAGACACTGTAAGTCATTGGGCAGAGCTAGATATACAAAAGCTTGTTGAAATGGATATACTTTCAGGATATTCTGACGGTAGCTTCAATCCAGAAGGAAATATAACCAGGGCAGAAACGAGTAAGATATTAAGTCTTGCTAAACAATTAGATATTCAAAATAAAGCGGATTTGAATATAACGGATATGTCTAAAGAACATTGGTCTTACGATTATGTTTTAACTCTTGCTATGAACGGAATAGTTAGAGGTTATCCAGATGGTAGTTTTAGACCAGATAATAATATAAGCAGAGAAGAATTCTGCATTATGATATTTAAGATACTCAATCCAGAATTAGGAGAATCTAAAAGCTTTTCAGATCTAGATCAGAGTTATGCAAAAGAAGAGATAGAAGCACTTGCAGGACTTGGAATAGTATCAGGCTATGAAAACAATCTATTCATGCCTAAGAAGAATATAACTAGGGCTGAAGCAGCAAATATGGTATCTAAGACACTCAAGGTCTTGTCTGAGTCTAATATAAGAGAAGCAGAAGCACAGAATATCAATCAGGATTTTAAATACGATTTAAATGAAGAAAAAGATGAGTTCATACCATCTGAAACGGCAAAGGATAGGAGCTTAGATGAAGATGAAATTAAGCTCTATGGTGATGAAGCGACTATGATAAATGCCTTTAAAGATATAGCATTAAATGCGGCAAGTAGGTATGAGCCTGATTTCACAATTAGATTTGAAAATCCTGTTAATCAGAGGGCTTTAGAAAATGCACTCTTAGAAGTATATGAGACGAATTATGAAGGCTCTAGAATAAAGAATATTTCTAGAACTAGTCAGATTGGAAATTATAATGGTGAATATGTAATATATCAGATTAAATACAAATTAGAATACAATAGCAATGCTGATGAAGAGGCATTATTAAATCAAGAAGTTCAAAATATTATAAATAATATAATAAGTCCAACTATGGATGATCAAACAAAGTCAAAGATTATATACGATTATATTATAAAGAATACTACCTATGCCTCAGATTGGAGAGAATCACCCATAACAGCAGAGGGATATTCAGTATATTCTCCAATGGCAGCTTTAAAATCTAAAAAAGCCTTATGTAATGGATATGCAGGTCTTTTCTATAAGATGGCAGAAGCTGCGGGGCTTGATGTCAGATATGAAGCTGGAAATGCCATGTCCTTAGAAGAGAATGAGAAACATGCTTGGAATAAGGTGAATATAAATGGTGAATGGAGATATATTGACACTACTTGGGCTGACAATGACAATGAAAATATAAATTACAATTATTTTCTATCTGATAGGGCATCATTTTCTAGAGACCATACGCTTAGATAAGATACGGTATAATCTATTTTGGGCATCGATATCTGTATAAAATCGTTCATAAAGGGTATATAAATAGTATTAGGAGTGATGAGTATGGATTTTATACAAGAACATTTTAAAAATTTAAGAGACAGTCATAAGGAATTATATGATGCTTATGAAGAGTATGGGAAAAAAGTGTATGAAGCAGGACCATTAGACGATAAGATGAAAGCACTTATTAAAATTGCGATATCGTCTACAGCAAAACAGCATTATGCGATAAAGTCCCAGATACGAAAAGCTAGAAGACAAGGCTGTAGCTGGGAAGAAATAGAACATGCTATATTATTAATAGCACCAACAGTAGGATTTCCTACTATGATGGAGGCTATGATATCTTTAAGAGAAGAAATGGGAGAGCTCTAATGAGCTCTCTTTTTTTACGACAAATATTCCTGTATATGATATACTATTATAGAAAAAATATAATAGAGGAGGAATTGTCTTGGAAATACCTTTTAGTACATTCGCTGCCTTCCTAGTATATCTTGGGATACTTCTCATCATAGGACTTTATTTTTTGAAGAAGTCTCAAAATATGAAGGAGTATTTCCTAGGTGGAAGACAGCTCAATAGTTGGGTTACAGCTCTATCTGCACAGGCATCAGATATGAGTGGCTGGCTACTTATGGGATTGCCTGCAGCAGCTTATATCTCAGGGATATCTTCTGGATGGATAGCTATAGGTCTTGCGATAGGGACTTATGCAAATTGGAAAATAATAGCTAAGAGACTTAGAAATTATACTGCAATTTGTGGAGATTCAATAACTATTCCTGAATATTTGCAGAATAGATTTCATACCGAATCACCGGTTATAAGGAGTATTTGTTCAGTAATAATATTTATATTTTTCTTAATATATACAGCATCTGCATTCAATGCGGGAGCAGTATTGTTCAGATATCTTTTTGGCTTTAGCTATACAACTTCCCTTATAATTGGATGTATAGTAATAATATCTTATACTCTTATGGGAGGTTTCTTTGCAGTATCTTGGACAGATTTCGTTCAAGGAATGTTGATGTTTGTCACTATAGTAATAGTACCAATCCTTGCTTATAAATCTTCATCTGCAGTAAATATAGATACTATAAAAGAAATTGGTGGACCAGGATTTTTAAGTATGATGGAATCTGCAGAAGGGAAAGTTAAGATAAGTTCTATAGTTTCAAGTCTAGCTTGGGGATTAGGATATCTAGGAATGCCCCATATATTGACAAGGTTTATGGCAATAAAATCTAGTTCTATGATAAAGAAGTCTAGAATAATAGCAATGGTATGGGTTCTAATATCGCTTACAGCTTCAGTGACTGTAGGACTTGTAGGAAAAGCCTATCTTTTGGACAATGGTATAGAATATACAAATCTAAAAGATGCAGAAGCAGTATTTATGACTATGATAACAGGAGTTGCACCAGGATTTTTAGCAGGAATCTTATTATCTGCAATAATGGCTGCAGTTATGAGTACAGCGGATTCTCAACTCCTAGTAACTGCTTCAGCACTTACTAATGATTTCTATAAAGCGGTAGTTAAAAGAGATGCAACAGGAAAAGAATTGATATGGGTTAGTAGAATATCGGTATTCTTAGTTGCATTAATTGCCTTTGTAATAGCTTATAATCCAGATAATACGGTTATGAGTCTTGTATCTTATGCATGGGCAGGTCTAGGAGCATCGTTTGGACCGGTGATATTTCTATCCTTATTCTGGAAGAGAATGACTGCAAAAGGAGCTATAGCAGGAATGATTTCAGGAGGAGTAACAGTACTTCTATGGGAGAGCTTTGGGATTGAAAATGCAATAGGTCTTTATTCTATAATCCCTGGATATATAGTATCGCTATTATCTGTTTATATATTTTCTATAATAGATGAAGAACCTTCAGTAGAAGTCTTAGAAGAGTTTAATACAGTGAAAAACTATAGATAATATTACCGAAATATTTGGATATCAATAAATATATTCAAATGTTTCGGTTTTTTTATTATCTTTAAGAAAAGTACAAGATTTGTGATATAATTATAATAAACAGATTGAAGGTGGTGAAAGCTTTGCCAAAAGATACTTTTTATAATTTAGATCAAGAAAAAAGAGAAAGAATAATAAATGCTGCTATGGATGAGTTCAGTGAAAACTCTTATGAAGTCTCAAGTATAAATCAGATAGTTAAGCACTCTAATATAGCTAAAGGAAGCTTCTATCAGTATTTTGAGAATAAGGAAGATGTCTATAAATATATTATAGAGATTTGCGGAGAAATAAAAAATGAATATATAAAAAGAGTTTTAAATAGAGCAGAATATATGAATTTCTATGATAAACTCCATGAAGTCTTTAGAGCTATGGTGACATTTTCTGATGACAATCCAAAAGTTGCAGATATAATTAATAGATTATATAGAATCGATGATATAGAGTTTCGCAATGAAATCGAAGAATCATCAAAGATAAACTCTTTAGATCTAATAGAGGAATTGGTTGAAGAAGGACAGAACAATAACGAGATAAAGAGGAGTATGGATCCTAAGTTTTTGGCCTCATTCCTATATAATGCTTCTATATTCATGATCGATCATAGAGAAGGACAGGGAGTACTATACGATATAGATGAAATGGTGAACGAAGTATTGAAAATAGTGAGCTCTGGAATAAAACCGACTCCTAGAAATAAGGGATTTATGAATCTATTATAATATCTAATATAACTTAGTTGACATTTTTTATCTAGAGTTATAAAATAGACTCGAACGAAAAATTAATATTAAAGGCTGAGAAGGGAAAAGTAATAAGTGAACTGATTTACAGAGAGACTAAAATTGCTGAGATTTAGTCAATTAAGCTCTTATGAATATCGACCTGGAGCTTGTTATCTGAAATAGTATTAAGATAGCACGTGAAAATCGTTATATTATAATGAGTGATAAAGATATTTCTTTATAAATCGGGTGGTAACGCGGAATTTTCGTCCCTAAGTTAATTATACTTAGGGATTTTTTATATTTTTAAAAGGGGTTGAATTTATGAAAGGTTTCAAAGAATTATCGAATTCTTCAGTAAAAGATACTGAAAAGAATATATCGAATTATTGGAATGATATAGATATATTAAAAGAGAGTATAGAGACGAGAAAGGATAGTGAGCCCTTCGTATTCTACGAAGGACCTCCTACAGCGAATGGAAAACCAGGAATACATCATGTAATAGCTAGAACATTAAAAGACTCTGTATGTAGACATAAGACTATGCAAGGTTATAGAGTTGAGAGAAAAGCAGGATGGGATACTCATGGACTTCCGGTTGAAATAGAAGTAGAAAAGCAATTAGAATTAAAAAACAAGCATGATATAGAAGAATATGGTATAGCAAAATTCAATGAAAAATGTAAAGAATCTGTATTCAAATATGAAAGTCTTTGGAGAGATATGACAGAGAGAATGGCTTATCTTGTCGATTTAGACAATCCATATATAACTCTAGACAATGATTATATAGAATCGGTTTGGTGGATTTTAAATAAGTTTTTCAAGGAAGACTATATCTATGAAGGACATAAGATACTTCCTTATTGTTCAAGATGTGGTACAGGACTTGCAAGTCATGAAGTTGCACAAGGCTATGAAGAGATAAAGACGAATACTGTAATAGTTAAATTTAAGAGAAAAGATATGGAAGAATATTTCCTAGTTTGGACAACAACACCTTGGACGCTTCCATCGAATGCTGCTCTTACAGTAAATCCAAAAGAAAAATATTTAAAAGTTAAATCGGAAGATGTAATTTACTATGTTGAAAAAAATCTAGCAGATAAAGTCTTTGGAGATATAGAATATGAAGTTTTAGAAGAGGTTGAAGGAAGAGATTTAGAAGGAATAGAATATGAACAATTAATGCCTTTTGTTAAAGTGGATAAAAAAGCATTCTATCTGACATTAGGTGATTATGTAACGACCGAAGATGGTACTGGAATAGTTCATACTGCACCTGCATTCGGGGAGGATGACTATAATCTTGGTAGAAAATATGATCTTCCAGTTATTCAACCTGTAAATGAGGATGGAAAATTTATAGAGACACCTTGGAAAGACAGATTCGTAATGGATGCCGATTTAGATATAATAAAATGGTTAGCTAGCGAAGATAAGCTATTTAAAAAGCAAAAGATAGAGCATAATTACCCTCATTGCTGGAGATGTAAGACTCCATTATTATATTATGCTAAGCCTAGCTGGTATATAGAGATAACAAAATTAAAAGATAAATTGATAGAAAATAATAATAATGTATCTTGGTATCCAGATTATGTAGGAGAAAAGAGATTTGGAAATTGGTTAGAAAATTTAAATGATTGGGCAATATCGAGATCGAGATATTGGGGAACACCATTAAACCTTTGGAGATGTGAATGTGGAAAGATAGACAGTGTTGGTTCAAGAGAAGAATTAGCTAAAAGAGCGATAGAAGATATAGATCCGAAGACTGTTGAACTTCACAGACCTTATGTAGATGATATACATTTAAAATGTGAGGACTGTGGTAAGACTATGACTAGAGTAGAAGATGTAATAGATGTTTGGTTTGATAGTGGTTCTATGCCTTTTGCACAGCAGCATTATCCTTTTGAGAATAAGGAGAAATTTGAAGATCAGTTCCCAGCAGATTTCATCTGCGAAGGAATAGATCAGACTAGAGGTTGGTTCTATTCACTGCTTGCGATATCTACTTTTGTAACAGGAAAATCACCTTATAAAAGAGTATTAGTAAATGATTTGATACTCGATAAAGAAGGTAAGAAGATGTCTAAATCAAGAGGGAATACTGTAAATCCATTCGAATTATTCGATAAATATGGAGCAGATGCATTGAGATGGTATCTATTATACGTATCTCCACCTTGGTCGCCTACACGATTTGATGAAGATGGAATAAAAGAAGTTATGAGTAAATTCTTTGTTACAATAAAGAATGTCTATAATTTCTTCTCACTATATGCTAATACTGATGGCATTGATCCAAGAGAATTTGAAATAGATTATGAAAACAGACCAGAACTAGATAAATGGATAATCTCTAAATACAATTCTTTAGTTAAAGTAGTTGAAGAGTCTTTTGAAGTATTCGACATGACTAAAATAGTTAGATCGATTCAAGACTTCATAAATGAAGATCTATCAAATTGGTATATAAGACGTTCAAGAAGAAGATTCTGGGAGACGGAATTGACTGAAGATAAGAAATCAGTCTATAAGACGACTTATGAAGTATTAGTTGGGGTATCACAGCTAATAGCACCATTCACACCTTATATATCTGAAGAATTATATAGAAATCTTACTGATGAAAAATCAGTTCATCTCAGCAAATATCCTGAGCATGAAGAAAAATTCATAGATAAGAGAATAGAAGAGAGAATGGATTTAGTAAGAGAGCTTGTAAAGCTTGGTAGAGCAGCAAGAGAGATGGAAAGAATAAAGGTTAGACAACCTATACAGAAAGTAATGGTAGATGGAAAATACGAAGAATTAATATCCGATCTTGTAGGTCTTATAAAAGAAGAGTTAAATGTAAAAGAAGTTATATTCTCTAAAGATTTAAATGAATATATGAATTTCGTATTAAAACCTAATTTCAGAGAGGCAGGACCTAAATTAGGGCCTAAGATAAAATCATTTACTAAAGCACTCAATGAGCTAAATTCTCCAGAGATAGTTTCAAAACTTGAAAAAGGAGAGAGCTTAGAAATAGATCTAGATGGAGAGAAATTTGAATTTGATAAATCATTAGTTTTAGTCAATATTGAATCAAAAGAAGGATTCAATGTATCTATGGAGAATAATCTCTTCATAATATTAGATACTGTCCTAAATGAAGAATTGATAGATGAAGGATATGCTAGAGAATTCATATCAAAGATTCAACAGATGAGAAAGAACAATGGCTATGAAATGATGGATAATATAATAATAGAATATAATTCGGATTCTGATATAGAAAAAGCTATATCTAAATTTGAAGACTATATAAAAACAGAAACATTAGCAAAAGAGATAAAAAAGACGGATAATGAATATGAATTAGTTCAATTGAACGATAAAGAAGTGAATTTAAAGATAGAAAAAATATAAGAAAAAGAGAGTATTATATACTCTCTTTTTTTAAAAAAGTCAGGTGATGATTCACGATGAAATTCAGTAGATATCAAAGAAGAATTATTTCATTGCTAGTTCTAGCTCTTTTATTAATAGGAATTATATCTTTAGTCAGACTTGGTATTGATAAGTATCGAAATAGAAGAATCAATACAACTAAAATAGAAAATAGAAGAAAGCCTAAAAAGAAGAAAAGAGATAAGGAAAAAGCATTCAATCTGATAATAGAAGATGAGATAAAAGACACTTCAAAATATAATATAGTAGTGACAGATGATGATATCTATATATCAGTTGAGGACATAGCAAAGCTATTAAATGGAAATGAGCAGTGGAATAGTGAAAATAAGAAATATATTTTGAACTGCCTAAATACTTATACAGTTATCGATATGGAAGATAAGACAATAACAAATTCTAGAGATGAAGAGATGGGAATAAGAATAGTCGGTGGAGAGAATAATAAAAAGGTATCTCTATTAAAAGTCTTAGAGAGCTTAGATTATAAAACGGATAAGCTCTATAGTACTAGCTATTACTGGTCAAGACCATTCGATTATGAAATGATGCCAGTGGAATTAGTAAAAAAGTATCAAAAAGAAATCAATTATAAAGTAGATAATTATGAATCGAAATACAATAGAGAGAGAAAAGAATTTGAAGAAGAGTTTCCAAATAAGAAAAAAGACAGAAAGATGAGAAGATTAGAAGGAGATAAAGTCATATATCTAACTATAAATAATGGACCTAATAAATATACTGAGGATATATTCAAAAGTATTCAAGATCAGGAAGTAAATGCTACATTTTTTCTTCAGGGAAAGACTGTAGATAAAAATAAAGCATTAGTTAAGAAAATATATGAATCGGGGAATACTATTGGACTTCAAGGGATGACAGGAAGACCAGAAATCTTGTATTCTAGTGTAGATAAGTTTATGGAAGAGATGAATAAGGAAAGAAAGATGGTAAAAGATATTATAGGTGTAACTCCATCACTGATAAGACCATTATTTGGTAGTTATCCTGATATGACTAAAGGATATAGAGATGCAGCGATTACTGAGGGGTATAGAATATGGGATTGGAATATTGACTCAGGAGATGCGAAAAGTAGTAATATAGATTCTAATACAATATATGAAACAGTTATGAGTCAGATCAGTGCTAGCAAACCGAATATAGTTCTTCTGCACTGTAAAAAAGAGACAGCGCAGGCAATACCCTATATTATTGAAGATTTAAAGACAGAAGGATATAGATTTGATTAAATAATTGTCAAAATTCATACTATTTATGGATAAGACGATTAGATAGTCAGCATAATAGGAAACTATTATGTAGACGTTTAAAAGACGCAACAAAGAAACTGAATTGCTGGGAAATCGTAAAGCTAATTAAACTACAACGTAAAGATGAAATAAGCTTAGGCGTGAAAGTGGCGAAAGCAGAAAAGATTAATTAGATGGCATAAGGTTAAACCCTAAGTGTTAATACAATCGATAATCAGCAGGTAAGCTCCGAATAGGAGAAACTTCAACGACTATTCCTCGTGAGGGAAGTACACTGTAAGCTATTGACAGTGGAAGTGGTTTCGCCTAAGTGGTAATATACCATATGGATAAGATATAGTCTGTGCTTTAGTGAAAGCTAAAGAAGTTCATAGGAGAACTGCATTGAGTGTAGCGACTTAATGTGAACGAAATCTCGAAGAGCTAAAATAAACGATCTTCATATAATAATTTAATTTCTAATCAAGAAGATGTAGATACTAGTTTTTGTTATAAACATATGTTACCCTATATATAGATATAATCAAGAATATGGAGTATATATTAAAGACTAAGGAATTTAAAAGGAATAGGAATATGAATTAAGATATGAAGGACTATAGGGATTATGAGAATAGATTAAAATACTATAAATACAATAAAGCGATATTGTATCAAGGTTCTCATGATTTTAGTTGAGAGATTCAGATAATAACAGATAATGTATATCCCTATAATTTTTGGAAGGATGAGAGAATAGATTTTGATGATACGATAAGATATGAGGAGTGATTAAATTGAGTAATATAAAATTGATTTATGATAGCGGATGTGATTTAGATTTTGAAATCAGTAAAGAAATTGAAGCTGTCCAAGTTCCGCTCAGCTTAAGACTAGATGATACAATATATAATGATGATGAAAACTTAGATACGGATAAGTTAATCACTCATCTAAAAAAAGTTAAAGAACATCCTTCTAGTGCTTGTCCATCACCAGAAGATTATATATCAAGATTTGAAAGAGATAAGATGAATTTTGTTGTAACTCTATCTTCTAAATTGAGTGGATCCTATAATAGTGCAGTAGTCGGAAAGAATATATATCTAGAGGAAAATCCTGATGCAAGAGTGGAGATAATTGATTCAAAAACAGCGAGCTCTGGACAAGCGGTAATAATACTTAAATTGAATGAATTAAAAGATATGGGGCTCGATTTTGAGGAGATAAAAGAAAGCATTAAAGAATTCATAGATGGCATGAAAACTTATTTTATAATAGATTCAATGGATAATCTAATAAAAACGGGAAGAGTTAGTGCATTTAAAGGAAAAGTTGCAAAGTTTCTATCTATAGTACCTATAATGAAGGGAAATGATGGAGGCATTGAACTTGAAGAAAAAGTAAGAGGTGCGAAGAATGCCTTTAATAGACTTATTGAAATAATAGGAGAACAAGGAGAAAATCTAGATCAGAAGATATTAGGAATATCTCATTGTAATGCAATAGATAAGGCAAAAGCTATTAGAGATGAAGTGTTAAAGCGTTATAATTTTAAAGAAGTATTAATATTTGAAACTAAAGGTATAGCAACCTTCTATGCTGGTGAAGGCGGAATAGTTATATCGTTTTAGTTCTAGCCCCCTTTAGGGGGCTTTTTATTTTAAGAGATTTTTTTCTAATACTATTTTTTTAGAAAGTTTTTTTACACCTATTTTATCGAAATCTATTACAATATCTTCATGATCAGATTCTAAAACTCTACCTTTACCGAAGACTTTATGATCTACATATTTTTTATCAAAATTCGTGTTTTCATATTTACTTGGTTTCATATATTTATCTATATCCATATAGAATTCTGAAATAGGAGCAAAAGAATGGCCTCTATCATCGTATGAGAGTAGATAGAGATTTTCCTTAGCTCTAGTAATACCGACATAGAATATCCTTCTCTCCTCTTCTAATTCAGAAATATCTCCCTTTTTTAATAGATCTATACTCGATGTAGAAGGAAATTCTCCATTTACTAAATCAACTATGAAAACATTCTTAAACTCTAATCCTTTTGCAGAGTGAATTGTAGATAAAAAAAGACCTTCACCACTATCACTATTTTTTATAATCTCTTTTAATTCATTTAATCTATTTAAAAAATCTAGAATAGTATCAGTTCTTGCAGCAAGAATTTTCAGTACTGAGAAATATGAGAGAAGATTTCCTAGATTTTGTCCAATATATTTTGCTCTTTTTTCGATATAATCAATATACTCTAAATCGTTCTCTATATAATTGAGTATATAGTATGGATTATATCTAGATAGCTTTGAAAAATCGAATCCTAAATTTCTTATATTTCTCTTTTGAAAACTTTTTAAAAAATCACAATTCTCTAATATTTGGAATACAGATATATTTTCACTTGATTTTAATACAAAATTCATAGCTTTCTTTGATATATAAGCATTCATCTTATAATAAACTTGTTCAAATGCCATTTTATCAGTATTGTCAATTATAAGATTTAGAAAAGAAATTATATCTCTAACTATCCAATTATTAAAGAAATTGAGCTTTATCTCCTTCATATAGAAATTAATGCCCAATCTATCTAATAGATCTATAATCGGAATAGAGGATATATTATTCCTATATAGAATAGCTGAATCAGATAAGTCCTCTAAATTAATACTGTCTAAGATAAAATCGTATTGCTCTTCTTGTTTATTGAATTTTTTCAATTCAATAATTGAATCGCATTCATTTTTTGCAACTAAATTCTTCTCATATCTTTCCGTATTCTGTTTTATGAAATTATTCGATGCATTTACAATAGTTTTTGTAGAACGATAATTAGTACTCATATAGAATATCTTTGCATCTTTAAATCTGTCCTTAAAATCGAGCAGATAAGAAGGGTTAGCGCCTCTAAATCCATATATACTTTGGTCATCATCAGCAACTATGAAAATATTATTTTTTGGATGGGCTAGTTTCTCTATTATCTTATGCTGTATATTAGATGTGTCTTGAGCTTCATCTATTTGAATATAATGGTAAATATTTTGATATTTTTTTAATATAGCCTCATCTTCATTCAAAACCTTTAAAGTCATAGTTAACATATCATCAAAATCGAGTAGATTGTTTTCTTCCTTATATTTCTCAAAAGCTCTATAAACTTTAACGAAGTTTTTAATAGTATTAGTCTTATAATCCTCTGGTTCTATCATCATATTTTTTATATATCCAATTAAATTATTTAATTCATCTAATTTATCATCTGAGAGTTTAAAATTATTTATCTCATCGTGAATACGTCTTAAAATATTATTTTTATTATATTCTCTAGAACTCTCTATAAGTGTATATTTCAATCCGTTTTTTCTGAAATAATCTCTTAGAACTCTGTATGAGAAGCTATGGATAGTTGAAAACTTAGCATTTAGGCCGTATTTATTTCCATAAGTGTTTTGAAATCTCTCCTTCATATCTCTAGCAGAAGCTCTTGAAAAGGTTATAGATAATATGCTCTCTTCTTTTATAGAAAGACATTTTATTAAATAGGCTATTCTAGAGATTAAAACTGTTGTCTTCCCAGCACCAGGCACTGCAAGTACTAAAGCAGGACCAGTACTATGAGTTACAGCTTCTTTTTGATTTTTATCTAATTTCAAATCCAAATCTTCAATTATCTTATTAAAAAAGTTCTTACTCAAATTAATCATCCTCATATTTCTTATTTAATCTATATTTTAACATAAAAAAGCTTAATAAAAATTTAGTATTATTGCTATTATTTACAATAAAGTATAATATACTAAAGAAGAAGAAAAATAATGGAGAGATATTTATGAATGGTAAAATGAAGTATTTTCTTATCAGTTTAATTTCATTAGTATTTACAATTACAATATTCTCTGAAAAAGGTATTAGTAGCTCTGATAAACTGGTGTTTGTATCTGTAAAAAATACTGATCTTTCAGAGTATGAGAATAGAAATTGTGCAGTAGGTCTGCTTAGTTTAAAGCCTGCTAGTAAAAATATGGAAAGCATCTATTTAGCAACTGCTTATAGAAGGACTTTTCTATTAAATGTAGATCTAAAAGGAGAAATTGAATTCAATGAAGGTATACCAGAATATAGAAATTATAGTAGTATAAAAAAAGCTTTAAAAAAAGAATATGAAAATATGGATCAGAAAAAAGGAATAGAATCTATTGGACAGATATTGAACGAGAATGGAATTAAGAGGGCATATTATGGGAATGATGAAGATTATCTTATAATGACGGATAATATTGGTAGGTATGATAAAGGAGATAGAGTAGTTCCTGCATTTAATGAAATAGAAGATTTTTTAGATAAAGAGTTTGAAGAAATGGATATAGTATTTATTTCCATCGATTCAGAGGAGGAAAATGAATATATTGAAAGATTATTAGAATCAAAATACCCTGTTCTATTATGGTCTAAGTATAGAAAACAGAATGGAATTATAAGGAATAGAAGTCTAAGTACTGCTCTATATAAAGATGAAATGAATAGCGAAGGGATTTTGACTTCAGACTCTACTAAAAGAAGAGGATTAATAAATAATTTAGATCTAGGAACGAGTATATTAGAGTATTTTAATCTAGAGAATGATAATGACAGTGGTAAGATGATAAAAATAGAGAAAGACTTAGGAAAGAGCTATATTGAAAAGATATTTAATTCATATATAAATTTGACTATTTCAAAATATATCTTTCATGGTCTTACTATAAGTTTTTCTTTTATATTAATATTTCTATACTTTATGAAAAAAGATATATATAAAAAGCATAGAGATAAGATATATTTGCCAATACTATTCATATTATTTTCAATAATCTATAGTTTCTTAAGCTATAATGTATTTCTATATAATGGGTTTATAATAATTTCATCGCTAATTCTTTTCTTTATATTTAAAAAGAAGAGTTGGAATATTATCTATTTAGTCTTTATTCTTGACTTTATAATGCTAATAGGTATATTCTTCTTTAAAGATATTTTATATAATTCATTTATAGGTTATAATAGCATATTAGCGGGCGGAAGATATTATGGACTTAATAATGATATAATGGGCTGTTTTATCGCTACAGGCATATTATCTTCAATAATAATATCGAAGAGAATAGATAAATATCTTGGGTTTTTTTATCTATTAATACATGTTTTAGGATTAACTGGAAGATATGGAAGTAATTTTGGTGGTCTCCTTACTATAATACTTTCTACAGCAATATTTACTTATTATTTTCTTTTCGAAGATAGGAATAGAAAGAAGATATTTATAGTACTACCTTTTGTGCTTTTAATAGTTTTAGGGGTAGTTTTCTTAGGCAAAGGAGAGACTAATCATATAGCAAGCTTTTTTAAAAGAGTATGTATATATGGATTTATTGAGTTTAAAGATATGATAGTTAAGAAGATAATACATTTGATAAAAATGACTATTCTGCCACCTTGGTCGGTAATTTTTATTATTGAGTCAATTTACATCATAAAAAGACTTAAGAAAAGGTTTAAAAGAAATGATTTAATAAAGGCTATGTATCTTGTATCAATTGGCGCTCTGTTCTTTAATGATACAGGTGTAGTGGCATTTACTTATATAAATTTATTTACAATTGCAATTATATCATATTTAGAGGAAAGAGGTTATGAATTTGAATAGGATTATGAAGATAAGAGCATTTTTCATATTTTTAGCAGCTTTTGTATTAGTATTTGCATCTAATACTGATTCATTTGCAAAAAAAGATAAGAAGACTGTAATAATTGCATTAGATAAGATGGATTTTAGAGATTTAAACTACTTAATGGGAGATGAATCTGCTATAGGAGTTATGAGTGCTAAGACGGCTAGAGGTAATGGAAGTTCTCTAGAAAGTCAGTACACAACTATATCTACAGGGATTAGAGTAACTGTTAAAGAAGAGGACTTTTATGGGATTGAAAAATATGGTGAAGGGATACAGATAAAAGAGTTTTCTGAAATAAAAAGAGGACTTGATGAAAGATATGAAGGTTTTACTGAAAAATTTAAGTTTTCAGGAGATCTATTTCATCAAAAAGGGCTTAAAACAGCCTTTTTGGGAAATGATAGTGCTGCTATACTCTTAGCTGATTCAAATGGATTTATAGATTATGGTGATTTCTTTTCATCATTCGATGATTATGATTTTTTAAGAAATTCTACATTGGAATTACTAGAAAAAGCAGATTTATTAGCTATATCATATGATGCAGAAGCTAGTATAAATAGATTAGAAATGATTAAAAATCTTATAGAAGAAATAGATGCAGATGTATATCTATTACCTAAATATATAGGAGGCAATGCTGCCGTTATAAATAATACTACAATAAAACCTATAATGATAAAAGGAATGGGAAGAGGTATTTTAAATAGCAATACGACTAAGAGAGAAGCACTCGTAACTAATATAGATATAATGCCTACAATACTTGAAAGTTATGGGATAGAATACGATGGTATAGTAGGAAAGGTATTGAGTGTAGACGATGATTCGGAAAATTTAATTGAAGATCTTAAAGCAAAGTTTTTAAGATATACTAATTTAACTCGTATAAAATACAGCTTTAATATAATGGTAATTTATACTATATTGATATTCATATTGCTTTATTTTATTCAAAAGAGAAATTTTGAAAACTATGATATATTTATTTATTTACCACTGACTAGTATATTAGTTTCTTTATATATAGGAAGTTTCTTAGCGGATTTCCATAATAAAATCTATATATTTGGCACGATAGCAATAGCATTTATATTGAATTTTATACTGAAAAAATTAAAGATATTAAATTTAAAATATATATCTTTATTGATATTTACAACGATAGTTGTAGGAATTGTTATATATCCAGAGATTATATATAATTCTTTTGTAGGATATAATAATTTAATATCTGGAGGAAGATTTTTTGGATTCAATAACGATATAATGGGAACATTAATAGGTTCATTCTTATTGAGCTATATATATCTTAGAGAGAATAAAGAAAGATATAAAAGACAGATTATAACGATTATAATGGTTCCTATATTATTGATATCGCTGAGCGGTAGATTTGGAAGTAATTTTGGTGGATTATTGACGGCTATAGTGTTATCTTCAATTTTAATATATTTTGATTTTTTAGAAAATATATCATTTAAAAAGAAGTTAATATCGGCTACTCTAGTCGTTTTACTAATAATTCTTGGAGTTATATATATGACGAAAGGATCTGATAATCATATAGCTGAATTTGCAGAGAGAGTTAGATTATATGGAAGTGAAGAATTTTTCTACATGGTAAGGAGGAAGTTTTTTCAAGTTATAAATAATGCAAAGAGAATGCCTTGGTATATGGCTCTTATACTTCAGACGACTTTTCTTTTAAATATAATAAAAGATAGAAAAATAGAAAGTGAGATTGTTAAATCGGTTAAACTATTTCTTTTTATCGCATTTGTTGCATTATTGACGAATGATACTGGAGTTGTAGCTTTTATATATATGAATAGCTTCATAATCGCTAGAATCTTGACAAGAAGAGATAAGGAGAGTAGGACTCTATAGCTTTTTGGCTTTACAATGGTAAAGATTTAACGTAAAATATAGTTAACGAAATATTATAATAATAAAGGAGATTTTGAGGATGAAAAAGAGATTAGGGTTTTTAGCAATTGCGGTTTTATCTGTTGGATTATTATTTGGATGTGGTGATAGTAAGGACGATACAGCGAATAATACGGATAAAGGTAAAATTGTAGTGGGATTAGATGATAGTTTTCCACCTATGGGCTTTAAAGATGAAGATGGAGAACTTGTAGGATTCGATATCGATTTAGCAAAAGAGGTTGCTAAGGAGATGGATATGGAAGTAGAATTTAAGCCTCAAGACTGGGATGGAATAGTACTTAGTCTTAATAAAGGGGATATAGATGTTATTTGGAACGGATTTACTATAACTGAAGAGAGAAAGAAAGAAGTTAATTTTACTGATGCATATCTTGACAATAGACAGGTATTAGTAGTGAAAGAGGATTCTGAATATGAAAAACAAGAAGATTTAGATGGAAAGACTTTAGGTATTCAATTAGGAAGTAGTGCTGAAAAAGCGCTTAATGCTCATGAGGATTTTAAATCTAATTTAAAAGAAGTTAAGTCATATTCTAATAATGTTGAGGCTCTTATGGACTTAGATGCTGGAAGAGTTGATACTGTTTTAGTTGATGAGATAGTAGCTAAATACTTTATAGCTAAGAAAGATGGACATTATAAAGTATTAGATCAGGATCTAGGAAAAGAAGAATATGGAGTAGGAGTAAGTAAGGATAATGAGGAATTGTTAGAAAAGCTTAATACAGCATTAGAGAAGGTTAAAAACAGTGAAGAAGGAAAGAAAATCTCTGAAGAATGGTTTACAGAAGATATATTAGCTAAATAAATCGGGGTGTTGGAATGGAAGGTATATTTGGATATTTTTTATATATAATGAGAGGTAGTGGTACGACTCTAGCATTGACTTTTGGAACATTTCTTTTTTCGGTTCCTTTAGGAATATTAGGAGCTGTTGGGAAAGTATCAGGTGGAAAAGTATTGAGGTATATATTGACTTTTTATACCTGGTTGTTTAGAGGAACACCACTATTATTGCAAGTGTTTTTTGTCTATTACGGATTGCCTTTTATATCTCCAGCATTGACAATAAATAGTGCATTTATAGCAGCACTTTTGACATTTATTTTAAATTATACTGCCTATTTTATTGAGATATTTAGAGGTGGGATAGAGTCTATAGATACGGGACAATATGAAGCTTCTAAGGCATTGGGATTAAATTATAGGCAAACTATGATGCATATAATTTTTCCTCAGACTATTAGAAGAATAGTGCCTACAACTTCTAGTGAAACGGTTAATCTTGTAAAAGATACTGCTTTAGTAGCTGTAATAGGACTTAGTGAGCTCTCTCGTTCAGCAAAAGAGATTGTTACAAGAGAGGCTATTATAACACCTTTTATAATAGCAGCTATAATCTATCTTGCACTAAATTCTGTTATAATGTATGTATTCAGAAGAATAGAAGAAAAGAATAAGATATATGGGTAAAAAAGAGACCGAAAGGTCTCTTTTTTTTTGAGAAAATATCTAATTGGAAATTTTTATATTCGGAGAAGTTGTAGAAAAAATATAAAAGAAATAAAAAAATTATGAGATTAATAATTAAATCAGATTAAAAATAATACAACTATATATATATAAATATTTTTAAATAGAATGAGCTAACCGTTATATTAGATTGAATATCAAAACAAAATCAATTATACCATATTCTGTATAAAATATAAAATTGAATAAAATAATCATATAAGATAAGCCTTATACATACTTTAAATAATAATCAGTATTGACTAAATGGAAATAAATGCGAAGACAATACAAAAAACATTAAGGAGGATTTCATGAAAAAATCAAAAGTATTATTTTTATGCATGTTTATTTTAATGCTTGCATTACCTTTATCAGCATGTGGTGATAATGATAATAATGATAATGGCGGAGAACAAAAAAATAGCAAGCAAGAACAAACAAAGCCAGGTGAAAGAGACCGAAAAGGTCGAGCTAAAGATGAACTGGTTGTATCAATGGGAGAGTCAGTTCCGCATGAGTTTGATCCAAGGAAAAGGCATGGGATGTATAATGAAGCCCATATCACACATAGCACATTATTAAGGAAAACACCAAACTTAGATATAGTTGGTGATTTTGCAAAAGATTATGAAATATCAGAGGATGGATTGTTATGGACATTTAACTTACATGACAACTTTAAATTTAGTAATGGTGAGCCTGTAACAGCGGAAGATGTTAAATTTTCGTATGAAATGTTGATAGAAGATGGGCAACATTGGGACCTTGATTTTATTGATAAAATTATAATTCCAGAAGAAAATAAAATGGAATTTCATTTAAAAGAGCCTAGATCTACATTTACAGCACAGTTATCTGAGGTTCCGATTGTGCCGAAGGATCACTATGATGATAATTATTCCAAGAATCCTATAGGTTCAGGCCCTTATATGGTTTCAGAGCATAATCCAAATGAGCAGGCAATTTTTGAAGTTAATCCACATTGGCATGGAGAAGAGCCATATTTTAAAAAATGGACATGGGTATTATTGGAAGAAAATACGGCTTTAGCTGCGCTAGAATCAGGAGATGTTGATATTATATATTCAATTCCAGAATTCGCTGATAAAGAAGTTAAGGGCTGTAAATTATTTGAATTTGAGTCTAATGATGTTCGTGGCTTATCTATGCCTTATGTGAAAAAAGGAGAAGTAGATTCTTCACCAGACGGATATCCTGTAGGGAACGATGTTACTTCAGATCCTGCAATAAGAAAAGCTTTAAATATTGGTATGAATAGACAAAAAGTGGTGGATACAGTATTAAATGGTCATGGGAAACCTGCTTATTCTATAATAGATAATATACCTGAGTTTAATCCAGAAACAGCGATAGAAGATAATAGAGTTGATGAAGCAAAAGAGTTGCTAGATAAAGCTGGTTGGATAGAAGGGAAAAATGGAGTACGAGAAAAAGATGGATTGAAAGCATCTTTCAAATTATATTATCCTACACAAGATCAATTGAGAACAAATATTGCAATTGAAGCTGCAGAGCAAGCAAAGCCATTAGGTATAGATATAGAGCTTGTAGGAAGTAACTGGGATGAAATGGCAACAAAAGCACATGAATCAGCACTTTTATATGCAGGAGGTAGATTAAACCCTACAATGTTTTATACTTCACATAACCCAGAAGCTGCTGGTCGTGGTTGGACTAATGTAACTTTTTATGACAATCCTAAAGTAACAGAGTATATGGAGAAAGCTATAACATCTATAGATCCAGAGGAAGCACTTAAGTATTGGCACTTAGCTCAATGGGATGGAGAAACTGGTGCTAGTACATTGGGAGATTTACCTAATGTATGGCTAGTTCGTTGGAACCATACCTATATTGGAGATGAAAGAATTGATGTTGGGGAACAAGGCATACACAGTCATGGTCATGATTGGGCGTTACTTCACAATATAGCTAAATGGAAGTGGAGTGAAAAAGCTAAATAATATTCCGTTAGTGAGAAGTCTTAGGATGTCCTGAAAAGGACATCCTATTTTTAAATAGAGAGGTGAGTATAATTGAGTAATATTGCTTTAACAATAGGCAAAAAAATAATAAGAGGTATCACACTGTTGATAGGAGTTTCTGTTTTAGCATTTATTTTAACAAAAATATCTCCAGTTGACCCTGTGTTAGCAAGTGTTAATTATGATTCTTCACTTACTAAGGAACAGTATGATGCAATTGCTAAATACTGGGGACTTGATAAACCATCAGTAACCCAATATTTTATATGGCTAAAAAATTTTGTTACAGGTGATTTAGGAAACTCTAGAATACACAGGCAACCTGTAAAGGAAATAATTGCTGCAAGAGCAGGAACATCAGCTGCTTTAATGGGATTTTCATGGATCCTATCTGGTATAATAGGTTTTTGCTTAGGAACAATTGCTGCTTTTAAACGAGGCAAATTATCAGATAAAGTTATAAAATGGATATCATATTTACAAATATCAGTACCAACATTTTGGATAGGATTAATGTTCTTATTAATATTTTCTGTAAAACTAAAGTTATTTCCTATTGGAATATCTTCCCCTATAAGCATGTTAAAAAGTGAAGTATCACTTGCGGATAAAATAAGGCATCTTATACTTCCGGTATTCACACTTAGTGTTCTTGGAATAGCGAATGTTACATTACATACTAGAGAAAAAATGTTAGATGTACTAAATAGTGAGTATGTAATATTTGCAAGAGCAAGAGGAGAAACAAATTAGGAAATTTTTAAGAATCATGCTTTAAGAAATGCTATAGTGCCAGCAATTACAATACATTTCTCATATTTTGGTGAGTTATTTGGTGGTTCTATTCTTGCTGAACAAGTTTTTTCTTATCCGGGGCTTGGATCAACTTTAACTGAAGCGGGATTAAAGTCAGATACGGCATTATTATTAGCGATAGTTGTTATTGGGGCAGTATTTGTTTTTGTTGGTAATTTGACTGCTGATATATTAAATGCAGCAACAGATCCATATTTAAGAAAAGAGACTTAGATTATATATAATTTAAAGGAGAGCGTTATGAAACTGAATTTAAAAAAGAAAGTAGTTTTTTCTATTGTTTTTTCATTAAGCATTATTTTAATAATATTATTATTATCTATCGTAATGGACTCTAGTAAATTAAATACAAATTATGAAATACGTAGTTTGGCTCCTTCTTTTACACATATATTCGGAACTGACTGGATGGGAAGAGATATGCTTTTAAGAACAGTAAAGGGGTTGCAGTTTTCATTAATGGTAGGTTTATTAGGTGCGTTTTTAGGAGTAGGCATTGCTATTATATTGGGAGTTATATCGGCATTAGGTAGTGAAAAAGTAGATTCAGCGATATTATGGACTATTGATTTATTTATAGGTATGCCACATCTAATATTTATGATATTAATATCTTTTGCCGTTGGGAAAGGTGCAAAAGGAGTTGTAATTGCAACAGCCCTTACGCATTGGCCGGCACTTGCTAGATTGATACGTAATGAAGTATTGCATCTTAAAAATATGGAGTATATCAACTTATCTCATAACCTAGGAAAAAGCAATTGGTTCGTTGTAAGAAATCATATATTGCTGATTATTTTTCCGCAAATATTAGTGGGTTTTCTATTATTATTTCCACATGTAATTTTACATGAAGCTTCTATGACATTCCTAGGTTTTGGACTTTCAGCACAAACACCATCAATAGGAATAATTCTTTCAGAGGCAGTTAAACATATTTCGCTTGGAGACTGGTGGTTAGTGTTTTTTCCAGGGACGTCGTTAGTACTACTAGTTAAGAGTTTTGATAATATAGGAGAATCTTTAAGAATGTATGTAGATCCTCAGATGAGATATATTTAGGAGGGAAATAAATGAAAAAGGAGATATTAAAAGTAGAAAATCTATCGATTTCGTTTGTACAGTATGGAAAAAAACTTGAAGAAAATACAGTAAATCCGGTTAAATCTTTAAATATTGAAATCGAAAAAGGTAAAATTCTTGCTATAGTTGGAGCTAGTGGATCAGGAAAGAGTCTGTTGGCACATGCGATAATGGGGATCCTGCCTAGAAATGCAACAGTAACAGGAAATATTTTTTATAAAGGAGAAAAATTAGATAGAAAAAGAGTTAAAGATTTACGAGGAAGAGAGATTGCATTCATACCTCAATCAGTAAATTATTTAGATCCGTCAATGAAAGTAAAAAAACAAGTTCAAATAGGATTATCGGAAAATTATAAAGTGAAATATCAGGAAGAATTGTTTGAGAAATATGGGTTGAAAAAATCAGATGGAGAACTATATCCTCATCAGTTATCAGGGGGGATGCTTCGAAGAGTCCTATTTGCAACTAGTATTAGAGAAGGTGTAGAATTGATAATTGCTGATGAGCCTACACCAGGAGTTCATCCAGAAGCATTAGAATCCATGCTAAATGAACTTAGAGAGTTAGCGGACTCAGGAGTTGCAGTCATGCTTATAACACATGATATTTTTTCAGCTATTAGAATTGCAGATTATGTAACTATATTTAAAGATGGAGAAATTGTTGAAACATCGCCGAGTGAAAGTTTTAAGAATGATGGTGAAGAACTAAAAACTGAATATGCAAAAGAACTTTGGAAAGCTTTGCCACAGAATAGATTTATAGAACTGGAGGATTTTTCATGGCTTTAGAGTGTAAAGATGTTGGATTTCATTACAATACAGAAAATTGGCTTTTTAGGAATGTTGATCTAAGGGTAGGAAAAGGAGAAATAGTAGGCATTATTGGATATAGCGGATGTGGTAAAACAAGCTTATCTAAGTTGCTAGCTGACTACTTAATTCCAAGCGAAGGAGAAATATTAATTGATGGGGAAAAACATAAAAAAGGTGAATTCAAAAAAGTACAGTTAATTTATCAACATCCAGAAAAAATAATGAATCCAAGATGGAAGATGAAAGAAATATTAAGTGAAAGTTATGAACCTGAGCAGAAAATTTTGGATAAATTTGGTATAAGAAACGAATGGTTTAATCGTTATCCGATAGAATTATCTGGTGGAGAAATGCAAAGGTTCTCAATTGTTAGATCGCTTAATCCTAAAACGGAATATTTAATAGCAGATGAGATGACAACTATGCTAGATGGATTAACTCAGGCCTTTATTTGGAAACAATTATTAGAAATAGTAAAGACTAGGAATATTGGACTTATTATAATAAGTCATGAAAAAGATATAATAAAAAAATTATGTGATAGGTGTTATTATATGTCAGATCAGAAAGTTGAAGAAATTAATATAGATTCTATTTATTTTATTAAAAAACAAAGCCCAAGAGTGTTTTTACACCCTTGGGTTTCTTTAATTAATAACAAAAAATTCTAATAAATCTATTGCTTTTTCATATAGTTCATACTATAATATCAATATAAACATATGAGCAGATATTCATATAAGGAGTGAGAGATATGTTGAAAGTAGCTACAGTACAAGGAGTAACATGAGCTAGCTGTGCCGAGAAGATTCGTGTCGAAATCGAAAAATTAAGTGGTGTTAAATCAGCAGATATAAATCTATTCAATCAAAAGCTTAAATTAACAATAGATGAGCATATAAATCAAGAGAATATATATAAGAGTATTCAGCAGATAGCGGATAAAATAGAACCGGGTTCTGTCTTCGTCTTTGATGATGATAAATCAGAAGCTACAGGAAATCAAGAGAACGATATAAAGAAGATTCTATACAGAATGATTATATCTGCAATTTTATTCGGAATGAGTTTTTTTGTAGATAAATCGAATAGTCTATATATAGGATTAATATTTATGGGCTACGTTATAATAGGAGGACCTATAGTATTAAATGCTGTAAATAAAACTATGGATGGTCAATTCTTTGATGAAGAGTTCTTAATGACGATAGCTACATTTGCAGCTTTTTGTATAGGAGAGTATCAAGAGGCATTAGCGGTTATGCTTTTTTATCAATTTGGAGAGCTATTACAGGAAAAAGCTGTAATGAGATCTAGAACATCATTAAAAGAATTAATAAATTTAAAAGCAGAATATGCTAATTTAAAAATCGGAAATAGCTATAAAAAAGTAGATTCAGAAGAATTGAATATAGGAGATATAATATTAATTAAACCAGGAGAAAAAGTACCAGTAGATGGTAAGCTCTTAGAAGGAAATACTAGAATGAATACTTCAGCACTCACAGGAGAGTCAGTACCGATTAATATTTCTGAAGGAGAAGAGGTACTATCAGGCTATTTGAACGAAACTAATGCAGTGGAGATGATTGTTGAAAAAGGGTTCAGAGATTCAGCAGTTGCAAAAATCTTAGATATGGTAGAAAATGCATCTTCTAAAAAAGCAAAAACTGAAAAATTTATAACTAAATTTTCAAGAGTCTATACACCAGCAGTAGTTATATTAGCAGCAGTTATAGCAGTACTAATGCCTATAATAACAGGAGGAAGCTTTGGTGAATGGGTATATAAATCAGCGATATTCCTAGTAATATCTTGTCCTTGTGCATTAGTTATATCAGTCCCACTTGGATTCTTTGGTGGAATAGGGGCTTGTTCAAAGAGTGGAATTTTAGTAAAAGGTGGAAACTATTTAGAAGCACTTAGTGAGACAAAATACGTTGTCTTAGATAAAACGGGTACACTTACAGAAGGAGTATTCAATGTACAAGAGATTTATCCAAATAATGGCTTTACAAAAGAAGAGATTTTAGAGTATTCAGCAATAGCAGAGAGTTATTCTAATCATCCGATAGCAATATCTATAGTCAATAAATATGGAAAAGAACCAGATCATAGTAGAGTAAAAGAACATGAAGAAATAGCAGGTCATGGAGTTATGACAATAATTGATGGAAAGAAGATATTAGTCGGAAATAGAAAACTTTTAGAAAGAGAAAGAATAGAAATATCTGATGATATGATTATTTCAGGAACAGGAGTATTAGTAGCAATAGATAATATATATGCTGGAAGAATTACAATATCAGATGAAATAAAAACTGATGCAAAAATGGCAATAGATGAAATGAAGAAATTAGGTATAAAGCATATAAGAATGCTTACAGGAGATAATAAAGTAACAGCAGAAAAAGTTTCAAAAGAATTAGGAATAACAGAATACGATTACAATCTATTACCTAAGGATAAATTAGAAATATTTGAGAATATATTAGCGAATAAAAAAGAAGATGAAACAGTAGTATTCGTAGGAGATGGAATAAATGATGCTCCTACACTTGCAAGAGCAGATGTAGGTATAGCGATGGGAGGACTAGGCTCAGATGCAGCGATAGAAGTTTCAGATATAGTCATTGTGAACGATGAGCCAAGCAAAATTTCTAAAGGTATTTATATAGCTAAAAAAGTAAAGCGAATAGTATTACAGAATATAGCATTAGCACTCGGAATAAAGGCGATAGTTTTAATATTCGGGGTATTAGGTTATGCTACTATGTGGGAAGCAGTATTTTCCGATGTAGGAGTATCTGTATTAGCAGTTTTAAATTCAATGAGAGCATTGAGATTAAAATAGAGGTCAAATCTATTTGTATTTCTTCAATATTATTGAAGAAATACAAAAGATTTGGCTTTTTTTAATTTTTATAATCATAAATATGATAAAATATTTAGTAAGAATATTTTAGAGGTGATTAATTGAATAAAGAGATTAGAGAAGGAATAGATCATAGCATTCCTATAGCTTTAGGATATTTTCCAGTCTCTTTTACTTTTGGTCTAATTGCAACTTCATCTGGATTAAATCCATTATTAGCATTTATAATATCTCTTACTAATTTCACATCTGCAGGCCAATTTGCTGGAATGAAGGTGATATTAGCCGGAGGAACATATATAGAGATGATAATAACTATATTTGTAATAAACTTAAGATATATGTTAATGAGTTTATCAATAAGTCAGAAAATAAAAGGATTCGACCTTAAAGATAGATTATTCACTAGCTTCGGAATGACAGATGAGATATTTGCCGTTTCATCTATAGAAAAAGATGAGATAAGTAATAAGTATATGCAAGGAATAATAACTCTTCCTTATATCAGCTGGGGATTAGGCACACTTTTAGGAGGATTAATTTCGGAAATATTGCCAATTGCATTGAAAAACGCTATGGGAATTGCACTATATGGTATGTTTTTAGCCATAATAATACCAGTTGCTAAAAAGGATTTTAAAGTATTAGGAGTTATAATAATAGCAATTGCAATTAGTTGTGCTATATACTATATTCCAATCTTCGAAATAATACCAGATGGTTGGGCAATTATAATTTCAACTATAATAGCATCGGCATTAGGAGCATTAATATTTCCAGAGGTGAATTCTGATGAATAATATAGCAATATATTTGATAATAATGGCTATTGTAACTTATATGATAAGAGCAATTCCATTAGTTTTAATGCAAGGAAAGAATATAGAATCAAAGTTCTTAAAGAGATTTTTGGATTTTACTCCATATGCAGTTTTAGGAAGTATGACTTTTCCGTTTATATTTTATTCTACGGAAAATAAATTGACAGGAATAATAGGAACAGTAATAGCAATAGTCCTATCATATTTAAATAAAGGACTTACTAAAGTTGCTGTCTATACTGTAATATTAATATATTTAATCGATATTATTATTGATATGATTTAGATAAAATAAAAATATGATATAATTATCTAATTAGGAGGCGAATTTATGGAATTAATAGTAACACAGGATTATCAAGGTATGGCTATAGAGACAGCAAGATTACTAGCTAAGGAAATATTAAAAAAACCAGATATAGTACTTGGTCTTGCTACTGGGAGCACACCGGAAAAAGTTTATAAAAAACTAATCGAGTTCTATCAGAAAGAAATACTGAGCTTCGATAAGATTACAAGCTTTAATTTAGATGAATACCTTGGCCTTTCTAAAGCTCATGAACAGAGCTATTATTACTATATGATGGATAAGTTCTTTCATCATATAGATATTAATATGGATAGAATCAATATCTTAGATGGAAAGGCTCTAAATATTGAGCAAGAGTGTAAAGATTTTGAGGAAAAGATAAGAAAAGCTGGCGGTATAGATTTACAGCTTCTAGGAATAGGGCATAATGGTCATATTGGATTTAATGAGCCTTCAGAAGATATAGAGCCAGATACAAGAGTAGTCAATTTAACAGAAGAGACTATAGAAGCTAATTCTAGATTTTTTGATAGTATAGAAGAAGTTCCTAATAAAGCGATAACTATGGGAATGAAGACAATAATGAATGCTAGAAAGATAATATTAATCGCAAATGGCGAGGATAAAGCAGAAGCAATATTCGATACAGTTAGAGGTCCTATAGACCCTAAACATCCTGGTTCAATCTTACAGCTTCATTGTAATGCTACAGTGATAGTCGATAAAGATGCTGCTAAGCTACTTTAGACAATGAGTGATATTATAAAAATAGCGTTGGCTATGCTCTTAGAGGGTATGAGCGTTCCGTTTCCAGGAATAATACTCTTATTGACATGGGGCAGTCTTCATAACCCCGATCTTTATGAAATTTTACTACTCTCTCTCTTCTTATCTGCTGTTTACACAATAGGAAGCTATATTCCTTATTACATAGGTGATAAACTTGGAAATGCAGTTATAAAGCTATTTGGTGAAAAAGTAAGAAGACTTTTTAATAGAGGTAGCGATATGGTAAGAAGGTTTGGCGTAATTGTAATTGCCATATCAAGACCATTTGGTTGGGGAAACTATATATCCTATATAGCCGGTATAGCCAAGATAAATAAAATCAAATATTTTTTCCTGACAATAATAGGAATTTATCCTTGGTGCTTTATAATGCTATTAGTAGGCAAGAAATTTTCAGGAAATATATCAATAGTATTGAAATATATAAACGATATGATGATATATATATATATTGTTATTTTTTTAATTTTAATTATATTTGTCTTTCTAAAGTACAAGAAGTATAAAAAGCTAAAACTACAGAACTTTAAAAAGATAGATAATTAAGATATAATTACTATATAGATATTATTAGGAGGAATTGAAATGATATTATATGCAATGCTTATGGAAACAATAGATCCAGAGAAAGATGCCGAGGTTCTAGATGAGCATAAGGCTTATCTAGCTAAGTATCTAGAAGAAGGAAAAATTTATGCTAAAGGACCTTATACGGATCATACTGGGGGCTTAATAATCTATAATACAGAGACTATAGATGAAGCTAGAGAGTTAATAGAAAACGATCCAGTTATAAAACACAAGTCAAGAAAATATACTCTAAAAGAGTGGAGAAGCACTATAGAGATTTAATAGATAGGCAGTCAGAATTTGATTTTGACTGCCTATTACTTTAAGGAGGGATGGTATGAAACTGTTAATTGCTTCCGATATACATGGCTCTGAATACTATGCAAGAGAGATTGAAAGAGTTTATAAGGAAGAAAAACCTAGATATCTAATACTATTAGGCGATTTACTTTATCATGGAGCAAGAAACAATCTACCTAAAGAATATAATCCAAAGGGAGTAATAGAGATATTAAATAAATATAAAGACAGAATAATAGCAGTTAGAGGAAATTGTGATAGTGAAGTAGATCAGATGGTCTTAGATTTTGATTCTACAATTGTCGCACAGTGATTTTAATCATGAGTAAGACAATTA
>JAUNVB010000041.1 GCA_030537835.1 Andreesenia angusta
ATTAATAGAAATAAAATATTTAGGAGATGTTGTCTATGGCAAAACATATAGTAATTTCAGATTTAATTATAAATAAATTAAATGATTCTGATAGAAGATCTATGATAAATCAATTGAATAATTTAGAAAAGGAAGGAAATGCAATAATAATAGTAGATGGCAAGAGAGAAGAATATGCAGATTCATCTAATTCATTTAAAATGCCAACTGAATCAGAATTTATGAGTGATTTCACTAGAATTTCTGAATCTATTGTATTCGTAAGTGGTAGAGATGATATGTTTGAAACATCTAGATATATGAAGTCTTTATTCATATGTCCTATGTGGATTGATGATATAGGTGAAAATGCTAGTAGATATGGTGTCCAAGTCAGAACACCAAAGCAAATGTATCAGATTATAAAACATTCTAATAATAATAATTTTTGGCATACTCGTAAGAAATTAAAAGATGGTACTATTTTTTATTCATTATTAGATGCAAAATTCAGATATTTCAGCACTTCCTCTAGAGAGGATAAGATGATTGAGAATTTTGAATCAACGATTTATGGTGATGAAACAACGCCTTTTTTTGATATATTAAAATACGATTTACAATCTGCTATTTCAAATAAATTAGAGTATTTCGATGATATAGATATATGGACTATTTTTCCAAATTCATCAAAGGAATTAGATAAAAATATGATGGAATTGAAAAAATCTATCGAAATAAATTCTGGAGTAAAGCTAATTGAAACTGATGATTTCTCTGATAATCTAATACTAAGACATACTGAGAAAGATAGAGCTCATGATATTCCACTTTCAACTAGAATTACTAATGGCTCTGCAATAAATCTAGAAACTATCTGTCTAAATCCTGCTTTTAAAGACCATATAGAGGGTAGTACTATCTGTGTAATAGATGATTTTTTAAATCATGGCTTTTCTTTTGAAGCTGCTAGAAATCTTTTAAAAGCGGCTGGAGCTAAACAGATAATATTATTAGCATTAGGAACTTATACTAACGATTATTTATATAAGGATTATGAAATAAAAGGAGATCCTTTCAATCCAAATTTTGAATTCTCAGGACCGAATTATGAAGAGACTATTTTAAATCCTAGATTCAAAATAAATCCACAAGCAAAGGTAGAAGTTGAAACTCTATTTACAGTATTCAACTCATCTTGGTAAAATAAATATAGATAGGAGAGGTTTATGAAAAAATTTAAAATATTATTATTATTTACATCCTTTATTCTACTCTTCGGCTGTGCTAAAGATGAAGAGAAATCTGATGAATTGAAAATTTTAAAAGAACCCATATCTAAAAATGAATTTCTCTTAGATACATTATGTACGATTACATTGTATCAGGGAGATGAGAAACTATTAGATGACTCTTTTAATTATATTAGAAAGTATGAAAATTTACTGAGTCGAACTGTAAAAGGTTCTGATGTTTATAATTTAAATAATAGTGATGGCAAGGCAGTAAAAATTAGTCCTGAGACTATGGAAGTTATAAAATCAGGTTTGCACTATAGTGATTTAACTAATGGAAAATTCGATATAAGTATAGAACCTATATCTAGTCTCTGGAATTTTGATAATGATGATAGTAAGATTCCGGATAAATCTGATTTAGATAAATTGCTCCCAAATATAAATTATAAAGATATAGAGATAATAGATGATCACACTGTCAAATTAAAAAGTCCTGAACAAGGTATAGACTTAGGGGCTATAGCAAAAGGATATATTGCAGATGAGCTTAAATCGTATCTAGAAAAAAAGGGTGTAAAACATGCAGTTATAGATCTAGGTGGAAATGTGCTCTGCATTGGCGTAAAGCCGAATGGAGAAAAGTTTAAGGTAGGTATACAAGACCCTTTTAATAAGAGAAATAAAGTCTATGGCATTGTAGATATAGATGATAAATCTGTTGTATCGTCAGGTATATATGAACGCTTTATAGAAAAAGACGGTAAAAGATACCATCATATCCTAAATCCAAAAACTGGTATGCCTTATGATAATGGTCTAGAGCAGGTCACTATAATATCAGAAAAATCTATAGATGGTGATGGACTCAGTACATCTGCATTCGCTTTAGGGGTAGAGGAAGGTATAAAACTGATTAATACTATTGATGATGTAGATGCTATATTCATTACTGAAGACGGTAAAATTCATAAGACTGAAGGAATAGATAGTAAATATAATTTTAGAGAATATAAAAAAGATTAAAAGAAGCAGATAAGAATCTCTTATCTGCTTCTTTTCTTATCTATTTTTTTATTTATCTTCCTTCAAATCTATTTTTATAGCTAATTCTTCTAATTGAGCATTTTCTACTGTAGTAGGCGCATCAGTCAATAAACATGTTGCAGATTGTGTTTTAGGAAATGCTATTATATCTCTCATATTATCAGTATTAGTAAGTGTCATAACTAAACGATCAAGACCATAAGCAATTCCTCCATGAGGTGGAACTCCGTATTTAAATGCTTCAAGAAGGAAGCCAAATTTTTCTTCTACCTCTTCAGAATCTAATCCTAATGCCTTAAACATCTTATTCTGAACTTCAGTATTATTTATTCTTATACTTCCCCCTCCAATTTCATCTCCATTTATAACTATATCGTAAGCTTTTGCTCTAGCTTTTTCTGAATCAGTATCTAATATATCTAAATCTTCATCTAATGGATGTGTAAATGGATGGTGTTTAGCAACATATCTTTCTTCATCTTCATCGTATTCAAATAATGGGAAATCAACAACCCAAAGAATTTCAAAGCTCTCTTTATCTATAATATCTAATTGATTAGCTATATGAATTCTTAAATTTCCAAGAGTTGTATAGACTACCGATTTCTTATCAGCAACTATAAGTATTAAATCTCCTTCTTTTGCTTCCATTCTCTCAATAATTCCGTTTAGTTCTTCTTCTGATAGGAATTTTGCTATAGGTGAATTAATACCTTCTGAAGTGATTTTAATCCAAGCTAATCCCTTTGCTCCAAATGTTTTTGCAGTATCCTCGAGTTTAGATATTTTCTTTCTTGAATATTCATCCCCATATCCAGATATATTTATTGCTTTAACAGCGCCATTGTTTTCAATAGCTCCACTAAATACTTTGAATTCACTCTTTTCAACAATATCACTTAAGTCTTTTAATTCAAAACCGAATCTTAAATCTGGTTTATCTGAACCATATCTTTCCATAGCTTCTTTAAAACTCATTCTATTGAAAGGTCTTTTTAATTCTATCCCTTTAACTTCTTTAAATATCTTAGATATCAATTCCTCATTTATCTCAATTATATCTTCCATATCTACAAAAGACATCTCTATATCTACTTGTGTGAATTCAGGTTGTCTATTTGCTCTTAAATCCTCATCTCTAAAGCATTTAACAATCTGATAATATCTATCGAACCCAGCAACCATAAGTAATTGTTTTAAAATTTGTGGAGATTGAGGCAATGCAAAAAACTCTCCCGGATGAACTCTACTAGGTACTAAATAGTCTCTAGCTCCCTCTGGAGTAGGCTTAGTAAGCATAGGTGTTTCAATATCTATAAAAGAGTTTTGATCTAAAAACTCTCTTATTACTTTCGTAATCTTATGTCTAGTCTTCAATAATTTCTGCATATGAGGCTTTCTTAAATCCAAATACCTATATTTCAATCTCATATTTTCTGCAACTTCATCATTATCCTTTATATAGATAGGTGGTGTCTCTGATCTATTCAATATTTTAATCTCTTCTACAAAAACCTCAATATCTCCTGTTAACATATCAGGATTTTTCGACTCTCTTTCTTTCACCTTACCCCTTATAGCAATTACGAATTCTCCTCTTAATTCCTGTGCTTTTTTAAAAGAATCTTCAGATATATCTTCGTCAAAAACTATCTGTGCAATACCAGTAGTATCTCTTAAATCTACGAATGTCAGTCCGCCTAAATTTCTTCTCTTTTGAACCCATCCCATTAAAACTACTTCTCTATTCTCATCATCAATTCTGAGATTTCCACACATATCCGTTCTTCTCAAATTTCCCATATTTTCCATAAATTAAACTTCCTCCAATATCGTCTTCTTTAAATCATCTATATTAATCGATTTTTCCTCTCCAGTTTCCATATTCTTTATCTGAATAGTTCCTGTACTAACTTCATCATCACCTATAGTTCCGACAAATTTCGTATTTATTTTATTTGCATATTTAAACTGAGCTCTTAGAGATCTATTTAAATAGTCTTTTTCACAAGCAATTCCTTCCTTACGTAAATCATTTACCAGTTTAAATGCTAATTTCTTAGAATCTTCTCCCATAGTCGCAATAAAGATATCTATAGTATTTTCATTAGGTATTATTATATTAGAATTCTCTAAAGTCATTATCAATCTCTCTATACCCATACCAAATCCCACAGCAGGAGTACTCTTTCCGCCTAAAGATTCAACTAAGCCATTATAACGACCTCCACCACTAACAGTCGCCTGTGAACCTATATCTCTTGAAATAAATTCAAATGCTGTTTTACTATAATAATCAAGACCTCTTACTATTCTTGGGTCTACAATATAATCTATTCCTAAAATGTCTAAATTTTCTTTAACCGATTTAAAATTTTCTTCACATTCATCACATAGATTATCAATCATCATAGGTAATCCTTCTATCTGTCTTTGACAATCCTCATTTTTGCAATCTATTATCCTCATAGGATTCGTATCGAATCTAGAATTACATGTAGAGCATAGTCCTTCTAATCTTTCATTTAAAAAATCTTTTAATTTACTATGATATTCTTTTCTGCATTTCGGACAACCGATGCTATTTATTCTAAGTTCTATATCTTCTAATCCTAAATCCTTTAAAAATATATCTACTAAAGCCATTACTTCTACGTCGATTGTAGGATCGTCTGATCCAAAAGCTTCAATTCCAAATTGGTGAAACTCTCTTAATCTACCTGCCTGTGGTCTTTCATATCTAAAACATGGCGTTATATAAAATGTCTTTATTGGCTGTGCTTCTGCATAGAGCTTATTTTCTACATAAGATCTGACTACTGGTGAAGTTCCCTCCGGTTTTAAAGTTATAGATCTATCTCCTTTATCAAAAAAAGTGTACATCTCTTTTTGAACTACATCGGTAGTCTCGCCTACTCCTCTTTCAAATAATTCTGTATGTTCAAATATAGGAGTTCTTATCTCTTTATATCCAAATCTGTTGCAAATTTCTCTAAACTTCTTTTCTAAATATATCCATTTATAAGAATCTGATGGTAAAACATCATTAGTTCCTCTTGGTCCTTTTATCAACTATCGCACCCCCATACTAAATATAAATCTTCTTTCTATCTATTACTTCTTCAATCCTATTAAAATACACATTTAAATCTTTAAAATTAGGCACTCTTTCTATCCTGTCTTCTTCTGGAAAAAATATTTTAGAAACAGAACCTACTCCTAAAGCTATTATGGTCTCTTTTTCTTCCATCATAGATATATTGTAAATACACTCTTTTCCCGCTTTAGCATATCCTATATTCTCAAAATTCCCTAATATCTGCTTCTGTCTATACATATAATACGGATATAGTTCCATCTTCTCTAAATATTCTCTACTCATATTCAGCATCTTCTCTATCGTATCTGCTTGAGTCAATTCATAGTCCTCGATATTTTTAGATATCTTAGATACCTTTTTTATAGCCATAGTATGGACTGTAATATTTTCAGGATCTAATTTTTCTAATTCAGTCATAGTCTTCTTCATATGATCTAATCCTTCTCCTGGTAATCCTACTATTAA
>JAUNVB010000015.1:0-16630 GCA_030537835.1 Andreesenia angusta
ATCTGTTGGAATATCTCCAATATATTCTAGATTTTCATAATCTAAAGCTAAAATTGCATTTTTTGTTGGTCCATCATAACTTCCATCTCCATCCATTGCATCTACTGAAACTCTAACATATTGACGTGGTTCTCTATCTATAATGGGTTTTCTAACTAATCTAGGCACTTCTAAATCTTCATTAATATGAGGATTATATATTACTTCAGATTTAATAATTTCAAATGGGCTAGGTTCTCCTAGTAAGTTACTTTCAGCTCCTCCTGAAATAGGATTTTTCTCTGGTTGATTATAATACCAAAACCCAAGAATATTCCCTACGATACCCGATACTGGCAATTGTTTCACTTCAAATTCTAAATCTTGCTTTCCATCTTCTTTAACATATAGTTTAGCTATACCTTTTATAGCTTGTGCTCCCATAGATTGAAGACTTTCATCATCGAACTGTAGTAAATTAATTGGCAGATTATAAACCCCTGCTTTTAAATCTTTAGGTTGCATTTTCATACCATTGTTATATTCTGGTTCATCAGGCTTTTCCTCATCAGGATTATCTTCATTTGGTATTTCTATATATTCTTCTGGTTTATAACTATCCAAATCTTCTTCTAGCGATTTTAAAATAATGTTCTTAAGTGAATTCAATTCAATATAATCTCTAAAGTTATTTTCTTTTACTACTGTTATTTTATGCTGTAACAAATTGATATTTTTAGATATTTCATTGTATTTCTCGGTTCCTTCCGTTTCTTTTGCCTTCAAATCATTCAACCAATCCAATACATTTTGACTTTCTTTCTTTATTGCAGAATGTCTTTTCGTTCTATCCTCTTTTGCAAAAATACTTGTAGTATTTCTAAACGTAGGATTAAACCTTATAGCTACCTCATTAGAAATATTTTCATAGTAAAAATCCATGGTATTTATTACCCCATTTGGCAATATCTCATAAGTGGATGCAAATTTTCCACTTATTCTCAAATCATTAAGACCCTTTACTCTATAAATTAACTTACTCTTCTCCCAGAAGTTTTTATCTAAATCAGCATCATAGGATACACTCGGCTTAGTAACATAGAATTTATCAATATTTTTATACTTCATTATATTTTTTATATTATTAAATTCAGTTCCCGATGTTATGTCTGTGAAATTTATATCCATCCCTCTATAGGGATGATTCTGCATTGGATATTGATTCCCTACTATTTCAACCTCTCTTTCTTTTCCAAATATTTTCTTCTTATAACTTATTTTATCATTAAATGAGATTTCTTTCATATATTGTGGTATTTCTATTGTCAATGTTTCTGACTCTTTTCCATTCTTTCCAAAAGCTTTAACTTTTAAAACAATATTTCCACCATCTTTAATATTTTCTGGATGTTTTATATAATTTAAAGTTCCTTTTTTATTTCTTATTCTATTCTCATATGTTATTTTCCCTGCAATAATAAGTCGATAAATATTTGGATTACTCATATACATATAATTTCTAGCTTGATATTGATCTATATTTTCTGTTTTGTTTTCTGTTTTATTGTCAATAGGATATAATCTATACTCGCCATGATAAATTTCTCTTGAATCTTTTGTAGGCTCAGTTCCATCAATTGTAAATCTAAGGCTTTCCATATCATCTGCACCTAGACTATTATTAGCATATATATCTATAACTTGCTCTCCTCCATCAGTTTGTATAAAAGCAGTTTGCCCGTTATTAAAAGGGCTATACCATTCACCATTGATTTCTTTATCCCACTCTGATTGTTTATTATCAACTTTATCATAAAAATTGAAAACTCTCTTATTTATATATAACAATTCCGGTTTTTTTAATATTGAATCATCTTTTAATTTCCATTCTTCCCCAAAAGATAAATCATACCAATCACTGTCTTTTAATTTCTCTAAAGATTTACTTCCAGAATATATTTTTAAGTTTTCTCCTTTTTTGGGTATGGGTATTGTTACATATCCATAAGGATTCTCTTTTGGTCCTTCTGTAGAGTCTAGACTTTCATCTAAAATTATCTGTTGCTCTGTTAAAGTAAGTTCTACATCATCTAACCCTCGCTGTAGATAAATATTATTCTTTATACTATCTTTTTGGTTTTGAACAAGAAATATTTTCAAAAAAGACTCTCCTGTTTCCTTATTTACATCTAATATACATCTATCATCAAATTTCATCATTTGTAGTTGTGGAACGCTAGAACTAAATTTCCATTCTTTATTTAAATAAATATTTCCAACGTACTCACCTGTTACCATATTACTTAGATCAATAGCTAATCTAGCATTTGATAAAAATTCTAATTTTTGTTTAATGTATTCAATAGCTGGTTTCATAGAATCGCTATCAGGTATATATTTAATCCACGCATCAATTACCACAACCCAATTGAAGCCCGAACTATTCCAAGCTAAACGTTGTTCCGGAGTTTCGGGTTGTACAGCCAATTCTAATGGAAATGCATAATTTGAATCTTCTAAGCCATCCTTTATTTTTGCTAATATCTTATCTCTTTGCGTTTTAATATCTAATTCACTTTTTTTAAAAGTAAACTCTCCATCTTTTAAAGATAAGCTTATTTCATCTTCTATCCCTGAGACTTTTTCATCTGTCTTTTCCTCTAATTCTGCTAGTACTGATAAAGGACTTAAAACAAAAATCATGATAGACAAAAATATCGCTATTGTACTTTTTATACTTTTCTTCATTTATTTCATCCTTTCTTATTCCTTCTCATAATTAAAATAAAGCAAAACGAATATATTCATATTGCTTTATTTCTTCTTGTTTATGATACTTTATTCACTTTTTAGAGATATTACTGTATCAACCTCTTTATATCCCATATCATGTATACCTAAAAATTTAACATTATTTCTTACAGCACTATTTGGTAAAGCTACCTCGTTATCCTGATATAGTGTTTCTACTAAAGAATCTCTGAGTGGTAATCTAATTAAACCATTACTACCATGAGGCGGATCATTATAATTAGATTCTACTTCATCTGCTTCATTAGGCATTTTGTATTTCATTTGTGTCATAGTTCCATCTATACCCCAAAGTGTAAACCACTTTGTAATAACTACTAAATCTGTACTCCCATTATCCTTCACATCTAGATAGGCCCTTTCTACTGCATCATTCGCATGTGTTGGAACTCCTGGTGGATATGTTCCTTTCTTATACATATTTAAATCTACATCTATTTCCTGTGCAAAAGCTGGAACTGCTAATCCTATTACCATAATTGCTGTCATTAATAGAATTTTTAATTTTCTCATCTCTCTTCCTCCTTAATATTTTATTTAAATAATCACTATATAAACACCTTATTGCAAATAGATAAATACATTACGATAGTGATTATCTTTATATTTACATTATATTCGTAGGAAATATCCTTGTCAAACATTTTTTAAAAAATATTTAATCTTTTTTAAAAAAATTATCTTTCGATATTGATTATAGTTTATAGTTACATAATTACAATGTTCTTTTTATTCTATTTTCTTGATTTTATAACAATAATCAATTCCTATAACCCTCTCCTTTTTTATAATGTAAATGAATATCTTTCTTTATGCCTATAATGATATCATAAATCATTATTAAATGCTTCTAAAATATTTGCAGAATTTCTAATATCTTTGCGAATTATTATGAAAGATGAAGTCAAAAAAGGACTGAGCAGTTCAATAACTACTCAGTCCTTAAAAATATATATTATTTCTCACAAAACTTTCCTCTCTTAAGAGCAGTAAGTCCTGTTCTATTGTATTCCATTATGCCATATGGTCTCATAAGTTCTGTAAAAGATTCTATCTTTGCTTCATCTCCAGTGAGTTCTATCATTAAGCTATCATCATATACATCTATTATACTTCCTCTAAATATACTCACTATCTCCATAATAGATGGTCTTTTTCCCATATCAGCTTTAACTCTTATTAAGAGTAATTCACGACATACGGACTCACTTTTTTTTATCTCTAAAACTCTTATAACATCTACAAGTTTGTTCAACTGCTTAACTATCTGTTCAATAGTGCTATCATCACCTCTAGCAGTTATCGTCATCCTAGAAACTCCAGGATCTTCTGTCTCCCCAACTGATAAACTGTCTATATTATATCCTCTTCTAGTGAAAAGACCCGATACCTTACTAAGTACCCCAGATTGATTTTCAACTAATACTAACAATATATGTTTCATAATAATTCCTCCTAAAGTGTTTTAAAATCAGAATCCACTAAAGCCTCGATTAAAAAAGCTTCTTTAGAATCCATAGCTTCTTTAAACGCCTCTTCAAATTCTTGATTATTCTTAACCGTTCTTCCTCTTAAACCAAAAGCCTTAGCAATTGCTTCAAAATCAGGTGAATCAGTAAATATAGTACCAAATACCGAAGGTCTTCCATAAGAATTCTCCTGAAGTTCCTTTACCATTCCAAGTCTTGCATTATTAAAGACTATGATTTTAATATCCAAATTCTGCTCCTTTACTACTCCCAATTCAGCTAATAACATTTGAATACCACCATCACCCATAACAGCAATGACTTCACTATCCGGCTTCCCCATCTTAGCACCAATAGATGCCGGAAGACTATAGCCCATAGTTCCAAGTCCACCAGAACCAAAGATCATCCTGTCTTTATAGAATTTAAAATTTCTAGCCGCCCAGAATTGATTCTGACCAACATCAGTAATAAGTATTGCATTATCAGACATATTATCCGATGCAAATTTCATAGCCTCCTTAGGATTCACTAGAGGAGTTTCTTCTATTTTCTCCTGATATCTTCCTTTTAAATTACAAATATATTCCTTCCATTCAGAAATCTCAGGAGCCTTATCAATTCTCTCTATTATATCTTTTAATATATTCTTAGCATCACCAACAATTGGAATATCCACAGATAAATTCTTACCTATCTCTGCAGAATCTATATCTATCTGAATTATCTTCTTACTCCTAGCCGTAACATCTATTTTTGATCTATCTGCCACTCTAGAACCTATTACAATAACTAAATCAGATTCCTTTATAATCTTATTAGAATAATTCTCTCCATGCATACCTACCATACCGATATAGTTTGGATTCGTCTGATCGAAGGCACAAAGTCCCATAAAAGTAACTAAAACAGGTATATCAGTTTTTCTCACAAGTTCTGCCACTTCTTCTTTAGCATCAGAACTTAAAACTCCACCTCCACAGCATATAACTGGCTTTTTCGCCTTTTTAATATTATTAGCCGCTCTCTTTATCTGACCAATATGACCTTCAAAAACTGGATTATAGCCTTTTATAAATATATCATCTGGATATTCATAGCTTCTTATCTTTTGAAGTTGTATATCTTTAGGTATATCTATTAATACCGGTCCTGGTCTACCCGTTCTAGCTATTTTAAAAGCCTTTTTAATTATTCCTGCAACTTCATCCTTATTCTTAACGAGATAATTGTATTTAGTAAAAGGCTCAGTAGATCCTATTATATCAGCCTCTTGAAACACATCATCTCCTATCTGATTGAGTGGTACCTGTCCAGTTATAATTACAAGTGGGACCGAATCCATATAAGCCGTACTTATACCCGTTATCATATTAGTAGCTCCTGGACCAGAAGTGGCCAAACATACACCCACTTTTTTAGAAGCCCTAGCATAGCCATTAGCATTATGAACAGCTGATTGTTCATTTCTAACTAGAACATGCTTCATATCCTGTTTTCTAATAGATTCATATACCGGCAATATATGTCCTCCTGGATAGCCATAGACTAACTCAACATTCTCTTTTTTTAAACATTTTACAATTAAATCTGCTACTATCATTTTGCCCACCTTCTTTTCAATTATAATTGGAAACCCCTACTTTACTTTCTCTCATCTATATAAATCTTAACCTTCTCATTATATTTCTTAATTATAGATTTCATTATATCATTTTCTGCCGTCATTATCTCTATATCATCTATATATCTTATAGGCAATGCATCATTAGATGTACCAGTTATAAATACCCCATCTAATTTATCTATCTCATTAGCTTTCAATCTCTCTTCTTTTAATTCTATACCTAATTCTCTAGCTGATGCAATTACCTCTTTTCTAGTTATACCCATAAGCACTGTATCTGCCGGTGGTGTATATAGTCCATTATCTTTTATAAAGAAGAAGTTTGATCTACTTCCCTCAGTTATATAGCCATTATCATCAACTAATAATGCTTCAAAAGCTCCTGTTTCCTGCAGCTTTTTATTAACTCTCTGTCTCAACTCTTTATTCATGACTTTCGCATTAGGATTTTCCCTCTCCGATTTAAACAATATAGTCTTTATTCCTGTACTATATACTTCCTTAGCAGGATAGTGAGATAATATAAAATACATAAATATATCAAAATCTTCTTTTTCAAATCCAGTGCATACTATTTTTATATTCTGATTTATAACTCCATTTAATTCAATCAATCTATTCATATCAGATATTAAATCACTGTTTTTCAATTTCAATTCATAACCTGATGATCTAAGTGATTCTCTTAACCTATCTATATGAGCTTCAGAAAATAATGCAACACCATCTATAACTCTTATGACTTCATAAATATAAGGTGCACTTACCTTATCTAAAAACTCTATATTATTAGATTCTATTTTTTTACCATTCATCAAATAAAAATCTCTTTTCACTTCGCTTTTCATCTTAATTCCCCCAAAAGAAAATTATTTATAAAGAGTACATATTCCAAAGGCCCCAGGACCTATATGTCCACCTATAACAGGACCAAGTTCATCTAAATTTATCTCTATTCCCGGAAATCTTTTTTCTAATTCCTTAATAGCTTTTCTAGCTCCAGTATCATCATAGGCATAATTAACACTTATTCTCCTAGGCGAACCCTTAGACTCAATCTTATCTACTGATATTTGAAGAGCCCTTTTTTCTCCTCTTGCTTTTTCAGTTAGAACTAATTTCCCATCTATCAATGAAATTATTGGTTTAACTCTCAAAAGATTTCCTATAATGGCCTGAGAATTCGTAAGTCTGCCACCTCTTTTAAGATATTCTAAATCCATTACTATTAAATCAACAGAGCTTTTCTCTACCTTAGTTCTTATACTCTCTTCTATAGAATCAAGATCATCAGTTTCTTTAAGCTCTTCAACAATCTCTTCTATTATATACTTCAGTACTCCCCCTGCGGCAAGTGTATCTATTACTTTTATCTTTCCTTCAGAAAACTCATTTGCCGCAATAGATGCACTATTTGCTGTACCACTCAATCCAGAAGAGAAACATATGGTCAAGATTTGATCTACTCCTTCTGAGAATAAATCCTCATAAACTTTTAAAAATTTTCCATATGGCGGTTGTGAAGTCTTAAGCATTCCATTATATTCTATTATCTTTTCATAGACTTCATCAAACTCTCCTATAAATTCTTCTTCATATATTTCATCATTTATATTTATTGATAGAGGCACTATCTTTATATTATTTTTTTCTAAATACTCTTTATCTAAATATGATGTACTGTCTAAAACTATTCCCGTTTTTTTTAGCATTTTTTTACTCCTAAATAATTATTTTATTATAGAGTTACTGATCATTTGCTATTCTCAAATTCTTCTCTTTTTATCTTTATCAGCTCATCTAATTCTTCTTTTAATTTATTCATAGCATCAAAATCTTTAGATCGCTTTATATCCCAAAATCTCTTCCTAATCAATTCTAATTGATCATGGGACATCTGTAATAAGTATAGATCTTGTATTCTATTGAGAACTTCTTCTACACTAGTAGATCTCTTATGAAATAATCCTTGAGAATCCATTATCTCATCTTTTATCTTAGACATCTCTTTATCCAGTAAAAACGCAGCTTCCGATGCATTTTTAAGCCTTTGTCTTATATCCTCAGGTAAATTTTCATTAAATTTATAATTAAGAGAATGCTCTATAGTAGCCCAGAAATTCATAGCCAATGTTCTTATCTGCAATTCGACTAAAATCTCTCTTTCCCCAATAGCAGTTTGAACCGTGTATTTTATTATCATATGATAAGATCTATATCCACTTTCTTTTAAATTAGTTATATAGTCTTTTTCATACATTATTTCTAAATCTTTTCCATCTCTATCTCTTATCAAATTGACTACAGTCTCTATATCATCAACGAGCTGACACATAATCCTTATACCTGCAATATCTTCTAATTCCTCAACTCTATCTAAAGGAAGCATCATTCTATCACATTTTTCTAATATGCTCGATATCTGCTTAACTCTCCCTGTTACAAATTCAATAGGAGAGTATTCGTCCATTTTCTTAAATTCATTTCTAATACTTCTAAATTTGATTTTTAATTCTTCTACAGCTTGTTCATATGGAATTAAAAAACATTTCCAATTAAATATCATAAGCCTCCCACCTTAAATCTTAATACACTCATTATATTATACTATTAAGGCGCATTTTTGTTAATCTTTTTTAAAAATTAGATTATTATCCTCATCAAAATCTATTCTAGCTAAAGAATGCAGATTAACACCTAATTCTCTAAGTAAATTTCCTCCGGGTTGATATGATTTTTCAATAACTATACCAACTCCAGCAACTTCACCGCCACCTTTTTTTACAATATCAATCATGCCAAGAGTGGCAAATCCATTTGCCAGAAAATCATCTACAATAAGTATTTTATCTCCTTCATTCACATATCTTTCAGAAACCTTTATTTTATAAGTCTTTCCTTTAGTAAATGAAAACACATCACTATCATAAACATCCTTGTCTAAATTCTTAGACTCTGTTTTTTTAGCAAAGACAACAGGTACATTTCCAAAATATTGTGAGGCAATACAAGCTATCGCTATACCAGAAGCTTCTATAGTCATTATCTTATTTATTTCGACATCTGAAAATCTTCTTTTAAATTCTTTTCCAATTTCATTTAAAAACGCAATATCTAATTGATGGTTTAAGAAAGAATCCACCTTTAGAATTCCACCATCACATACCTTTCCGTCATTGAGTATCTTCTTTTCTAGAAGTTCCATATTGAGGCCCCTTTCATTTAAGCAAAAACTCCTGTCTATGACAGGAGTCTATTATATTTTGTCTATTAATTATATTGTAAATTCTCTAAGAATTCAAGCCTTCTACTGCTCATTCTATTTATAGGACATTATAAATAGAAGAGTCAAAGCCAAGATTATAGCAAATATATATAAAGAATAGACCATACTATTAAATACTAATTTTACATAACCTATTATCTCTGCTATAGTCTTGTGTTCATCAGCACGAGCTTCCTGATATTCTCCATAGAAATCCATCTTTACCTCTTTTAATAATATATTATTAAAGAAATTGCCCGCATTTTCTGCTCCAGTTATCAATCCATGATCTATAAAATGAAAGACTTTAAACAATCCATGATATATATTTTTGAAAATAGGTTTATAAAAATCTCGCTCTATGCTAAACCATGAATTCGTAGGATTTATATACTCTTTCTCTCCAGCAATTTCCTTAACTAAAAGTCTTCTTATAAAGAAAATATATATTATAAGACCTAATACTATGGTAAATAGCGAGGACAATATACTATGAATATCAAATAAATGTCCATTAAATTTAAGACCATATCCTATTTTTCCCATAGCAGTTTGAAATGCTCCCATAAATTTATATGGAAATAAACCTGTAAGTAATATCATAAGAGAAAGTGCTATAAGTGGTATCAATGCCCTTAAACTCATATGGTAGATAGGCGATTTTACTTTCTCCTGAATAGTCGGCTCCTTATAATCATCGCTTTCATGTAAAAACACTGATACGAAGACTTTTGTTAAATACGCCACTGTAAATGCACTACTTATAGTGAATACAATCTCCGCAATAGTAAAGTAAATTCCTCCATTCATATGAGCTGCTTCCGATAGCGAATGGTGAATTATAGTCTTGCCAATATATCCACTAAATCCAGGTACTCCTGTAATTGCACACATAGCTATAATAAAGACTATTTTTAAAACTTTAGTATGTTTTCCAAACCCTCTTATAATATTTATACTCAGCTCATGTAAAACCATATATATTAGACCAGCTATAAAGAAAAGCAGTACTTTAAATATAGCATGATTAAATATATGAAATAATACTCCATACATCGCTGTGCTACCTTCATATTTCAAAAGACCAACTAAACCGATTCCAAGCAATATATAGCCCGCTTGGCTCATACTACTATATGCAAAAATTGTCTTTATATTTCTCTGAAACATTGCTAGAAATCCACCTAAAAACATATTTATAAGGCCAATTGTAGTCAGTAGATAAGATATCTTTAGATCTGAAGTAAATATAAAAGTAGATACCATTAATATACCGAATATACCCGTCTTTATAAGTATACCTGAGAGTACTGCAGATGCAGGACTCGGTGCTGCAGGATGTGCCTTAGGTAGCCATACATGAAGTGGAAAAGCACTCGCTTTAACTCCAAATCCTATTAACATGAGTACTGCTATAATATATTTTTCAGGACCTAAGCTCTGAAATGAAGATTTTAATTGTGCTAATGTTATAGCCCCAGTATAATCGTATGCTAAAAATAATCCCATCAATAGTATAAAGCTACCTGCAATAGCCATAGCAAGATAAGATATCCCTGCATCATGAGCATATCTATCTTGATCATGAATTATGAGAACATACGAAGTAAAAGACATTATCTCAAAAAATGTAGAAAGATTAATTATATTCTCTGACATGAAAACACCAAGTGTTGCTCCTAATGTCAACATGAAGAATGCATAATATCTATTTCTATTTATATAATTTATTAGATATTGAGAAGAATATACTGTCGCTAAAAACCAGATAAAACTCGTTATCCAAATAAATACATATCTCAACATATCTATCTTTAAATCCAATCCGACCCCCATAATATTTGGAATGAAGACTTCCATTCCTGTATGTGAAGAAAGTGGAATGAATAGATATGAGACTATAATAAAATTAATTCCAGTAATTATAATATTGAATATATCTCTCTTCTTCTCATCATTTAAACCAATTAAAAAACCACCCGCTGCTCCAATAGTTGGAAGCAATAAAATGAGAAGAATAAGCTCTTTATAATCCAACTAACTTCACCTCCATATAATATTACTCGCTATTTCATCTATGAATGAAATAATCGGATTTGGAAAAATACCCAAGATCAATACTATTATCGTCAGTAGCACTATTGAATAGATCATAGGAAATGGTGATTCCTTAACATCTTTAAATTCTTCTAAATTATGATCCATCTCTTTTGCCGGAAGAAAAGCAGTTACAACTATAGGAAGAAGGTATGCTGCTGTTAGAAAAGCAGATATCAATAATATTATTACGAATAATAATTTATTTCCTTCTAATCCTCCTAATGCCAGATACCATTTACTTACAAATCCATTAGTAGGTGGAATACCTACTAGTGAAAAAGATGCAATAGCAAAACATATCATTGTAACGGGCATCTTCCTACCAATCCCTCTTATTTCAGATATCTTAGTTTTACCTGAGGCTAGATAGATTGAACCTGCACAGAAGAATAAGACTATTTTAATAAATGCATGATTGATAAGATGTAGCATCCCACCTATGAATGCATTATGATTCAATAGCGATATACCAAGTATTATATATCCTAATTGCGATATAGTTGAATATGCAAGCCTTTTTTTCAAATTATCATGATGGAGTGCCAATATAGATCCCATCAAAATAGTTATTCCTATTAATATATTTATGAATACATCAGCTTCTATTACAGATATCAAAACTGGTGTAAATATAAAATATGAAATTCTCACAAGCCCAAATATTCCTGATTTAACAACAGCAACAGCATGTAAAAGTGCCGAAACTGGTGTCGGTGCAACCATTGCATTAGGTAACCATGCATGAAAAGGTGCAAGCGCTGCTTTTACACCAAATCCTAAGAATAGCAAGACGTATATAGCCATAAGCTTTTTCTTTTCAATATCTGCTGATAGATTTTCTCCAAATATTCCCATTGGTGAAAAATCTAATGTATTAGTATATTGATATAATAGTATCATCCCTGTTATTATAAATGTCGCTCCAATGAATGAATACACTAAGTATTTTATTCCACTACTAAGCGCTGCATCCGTTCTAGAATGAATTACGAGTGGATAAGTTGATAATGTAAGCAGTTCATAGAACATATATAATGTAAACAAGGAACCAGATAATGCAATTCCCATAGTAATACCTAATGTAGTCATATAGAAAAAGAAGAACGCTTTTTCCCTTCCCTCATGTTCCATGTACTTTGTCGAATATACGGTTGCGATAGACCAAAGAAAAGATGCCATAGTTGCAAAAAATATAGCAAATTTATCAACTTTAAGAAATAAGTTTATATTTTCATTAAAGCTCATAAGAAATAATTCTTGACCCTGAAACTTTCCAAGCAATAGAACTAGAAAAAAATTACAGAGTACAAGAGTTACAACCATAATATTCCTCAAAACTCTAGTATCAAAACTTCTAAGCAATACCATGAATGCAATAATAAAAGGAAATACTATCGGTACAAGTATATATAGATTTTCCAAATAAATCTCACCTCATTCTGTCTAGATTTCATCCCTTATAAACAAAAATATTTCTAAAATCCTGAAAGAAATATATTTATGATTTTCTCTGAATTTATCCCTACATAGACTAATCCTATTGACAATAAAATTATTGGTAAAGCTCTATTGATATTGAAAAGAGGCTTAGTATCAGATTTTTCCTTTTCAGAGTCCATGAAAAATGCCCTTACTACTATGGGAAAATAGTAGAATGCATTCAATAATCCGCTTATTAATACTATTGCCACTAGAAAATAGCTATTCGTCTTAGCCGCTTCTGATGCTAGATTCCATTTACTAACAAATCCAGGTAACATAGGTATGCCCACCATTGAAAGCGAAGCTAAGGTGAATGCAAATAATTCAATCGGTAGTCTCTTCCCAATACCATTGACTCTATTAATGTATTTATTACCGTTCTCATTGACTATTGCACCTGCTGATAAAAATAGTATCGATTTTGCTAGAGCATGAGCTATTATATGGTAATATGCAAAGACTAATCCAATTTTATTACCAAGACCCATGCCAAAGAATACATAACCCATCTGAGCAATCGTCGAATATGCGATAGTTCTCTTCAATTCAGATTGAGTTATTGCCAAAATTGAACCCATTATCATTCCCAATGAACCGAGTACTAAGAGAACTTTAAATATATATTGAACTTCTAATAGTTCAACACCTAAAGTCCTATATATGATTTTTACATAGAGATAGAAAAAAGCTTTAATAACTAATCCAGAGAGTAGAGCCGATGAAGTAGTCGGTGCAGATGAATGTCCATCTGGCAACCATGTGTGAACTGGAAATAATGCTGATTTTATTCCAAGTCCTATAGTAAAGAGTGCTGTACTCACTAAGATTACCTGTGTATAAGTATTGTGATTATTCATGACTTCTCTATGGATTGCACTCATATTCAAATTTCCTGTTATAGAGAATAGAAAGGCTATTCCCATTAAAAAGAGTCCAGAGCCTAAGCTACTTAAAACTAGATATTTCAATGTAGCAAGAAAATTATCTCTCTTATTTTTAATTACTATTATGCCGCATGATGCCAATGTTCCTATCTCTATAAAGACATAAGAATTGAATATATCGTTAGTAAATATAACTCCTAAAAGAGAACCTATTAATATATTCGTTAGAAAATAATATATTTTTATCCTCTTATATTCAATCTCTTTTTTTAGAGAATCAAAAGAATACCAATTCACTATAAAAAATATTATTGAAAATAAAAAAGCAAATACTGCCTCAGTATTGCCTATTAATAGTTCAATCCCCCATGGTGCAGTATAGTGACCAGCATTATATATGAATTCTCCATTTGAAATAGTATATTTAAGTAGAAATCCTGATAATATGACTAAAATTATTGATGTTATAGTGCTAATAGCTCTAGATATATTGTTTTTATAAAACAGAATTCCTAAAAATCCTAGGATATAGGAAATCAAAATCATCAATAATGGAAAACTATTTATGCCCATGAGATTCTCCTTTCAATTTTATTATTTCATCTAATTCTATAGTCCCGTACTCCTGATATATCTTAAGCGTTAGAGCTAGCAGAAAAGCCGTCATACTTATTGCTACTACTATTCCAGTTAACATCAATGATGTTGGTATTGGGTTTATATATGCGTCTACACCTTTATATTCATCTAATATAAGAGGTGCCTCTTTATTAGGCATATAACCCTTCGCTATGAAGAATAAGAAAATAGATGTATCCATTATATTCATCCCTATTATCTTTCTTATAAGATTGTTATTTATAAGCATTATACCAAAGCCAATTCCAAATAATATTATCGCACCAGTTTCAACATAATTGTTCATAATATTTCCCATATTATACCTCCCCTTCATCGAAGAAACTATAAAAGAAATATATAGTAATAGTTACGATTATTCCAACTGCTATATTAAGCGGAACTATATAAGCTCCACTGAGAATATTACCCGGATGTCCTAAGGGTAGTGATGGTGAATCTATATGACTTCCGCCAGTTATAAAGCTATAGCCCTTTATTATACCGTAGAAAAGAATAGAAATAGTCGCTATCGTAAGTAATTTCTGAAATTTAAATTTCTTCTTACAGTAATCGTTTCCATATGCTAATTTAGTCATTATAAAGCTAGCCCCGAGTATAGTTCCTCCAGCAAAACCACCTCCAGGTGAAATATGTCCAAATAAAACCACATAGATTCCAAAAACTTGCATAAATGGAACTATGATTCTTCCAACAGTCTTAAGTATCACGCTACTCATTTTCATCACTCTCTACTTTCGAATCTTTTTTCATCACCGATATAATAATTATTATAGAAGTAAATAACACAGAAGCTTCAACGAATGTATCGAAAGCTCTATAATCGAGTATTACACCTGCTACAATATTCTTAGCTCCCGTCTCTTCCATACCCTTATCTATATATCTTCTAGATACTTCATTATTAACCGGACTATTCTCCTCACCATATCTCGGTAAATCCTTAACTCCTAATAGTAGGATTGCAATTATTATAAGTGATAGAATTACACCTAATATTCTTCTAAACATTTTTATTCCCTCTCATCTTCCTAAGTGTAATTATAAATAATACCGTAGTAACTCCTGCTCCTACAGCTGCTTCCGTTATAGCCAAATCTGGAGCATTTAATTGTTCCCATAATATAGCCATTATCAAGCTATATACCATGAATACTATTACTACAGAGAAAAGATTCTCTATGAATGCGACTGCTATAGAAGAGATTATTAAAAATATAAGCATTATAATTAAGAATATTTCCATAATATCTCCCCCTATATTCGTTCTTTATTCTTTTTTAGATTCTTTTCATATACACTCTTTGATATCAAATGTGTTGCAACTGGATTCGTTATCCATAAAAATACTATGGTCAATATTAATTTCATACTCGCAAATGAAATCCCATCATAGACGACTAAAGCTAATAAAGATAGTGCTGCTCCTAAAGTATCACATTTTGCTGCTGCATGAGCTCTATTCAAACTGTCTTTAAATCTCATAAGCCCAATCGTTCCTATATAAAAGAAAAAAACGCCTGAAAATAAGAGTATTCCTACTAAAATAGTTCTAATCATTTTGATTCTCCTCAATTAATACTTTAGAAATAATGGTTGATCCTAGGAAACTCACGAGTGCATATACTAAGACTATATCAATGAAATAAGATTCTTTTATTATAAAAGAAACTATAGAAATAAGTACTATGGTCTTAGTCCCTATTACATTAATAGCTATTAATCTATCTGCAAATTCTGGACCCTTAACCGCTCTAATAAAACATATGAATATACTTATAGATAATGCTATAATAGCCGTAATCAATATCTTCTCCATTTACTAGCTCCTTTCTTCTATTTGCAATAAGAGTTTTTCAATATCAGAATTTTCGATTCCATATTTATTGCTTTCTTTTAAAGCATGGATGATCAACTCATTCCCGTCTAATGAAACCGTAATCGTTCCTGGAGTCAATGTAATGGTATTAGCAAATAAGACTTTTAATCTTTCAGAATTTAATTCAGTCTTATATATAAATACTTCTGGATCTATATCCATATCCTTGCTTAAAACTATTTTTGCAACCTCTATATTAGATATAAATATATCTTTTATCAGCAAAATTATTAATTTTATGATCAGAAAAGGTTTTCTTAATATAATTTTATTTCTCTCTTCTGCTTTCGAATTCAATTTCATAACGAATATACAGACTATAATTCCTATTAAAAAACTCTCAACAGTTATTCTCTCTGATAGTATTGTCCAGAACGCGAGTAGAATTATGAAGAAAATCGTCTTCCCTTTCATCCTATCATCCCTTTTCTATAAAAAATTAGCCATTGAAAACTAAAATATCTCTATATAGTTTTCAATGGCTTTACCAAATAC
>JAUNVB010000015.1:16730-32127 GCA_030537835.1 Andreesenia angusta
TAGCCATTGAAAACTAAAATATCTCTATATAGTTTTCAATGGCTTTACCAAATACCAATCTATTCTACTTAAGTTTTACTAGCAACTCTCCAGTTTCTACACTTTGTCCTTCTTTTATTAAAATAGAATCTACTACACCATCTACAGAAGCTGATACATTTGTCTCCATCTTCATAGCTTCGATTATGGCAACAGTTTGATTTGCTTTTACTTCATCACCTTCTGAAACTAAGACTTTAATAATATTTCCTGGTATACTCGCACCTATTTCTTTATCATCATCCGGATCTGCCATTAAGACTTCCGATTCAAATTTAGTTGCAATAGCTGCATAACTAGATTCATCTTTTAATTTTATAGCTCTTCTCATTCCATTTACTTCAAAATAGAATGTCCTATATCCATCTTCTTCTAATCTTCCTATTTCTAATAATTTTATAACTAGCACTTTACCTTCTTCTAATTCAACTTCACAAGTTTCGCCTTCATTTATTCCATAGAAGAATACATCACTACCCATTCTCGATAATGATCCATTAGCTGAAACGTATTCAATATATTCTTCAAACACCTTTGGATATAATGCATATGAAAGTCTATCCTTCATACTAGCATCTATTCCATATTTATTCTTCAGATGTTCTCCTATTGCATCGAAATCTTCAGGTTTTAATAATTCCCCTGGTCTGCATTTAATAGGCTCTTTTCCTTTTAATACAAGCTTTTGAAGTCTTTCTGGGAATCCACCCATAGGTTGACCAATCATTCCTTCAAAGTAAGAAACAACTGAATCAGGGAATGACATATCTTTCGCCTTTTCATAAATATTCTCTTCATCTAAATCATTCTGCACCATAAAGATTGCCATATCACCTACAACCTTAGAAGTCGGTGTAACTTTTACTATATCTCCAAACATTTCGTTGACTGTCTTATACATTTCTTTTACTTCTTGGAATTTATGTCCTATTCCAAACGATTCAACCTGTGGCTTTAGATTAGAATACTGTCCACCCGGTATCTCATATTTATATATTTCCGTAGTCCCTGAATTCAATTCAGATTCAAATTGCTTATAAACAGGTCTAACTGAAGCCCAATAATCAGATATCTTTTGTAATCCTTCTAATTCCATACCAGTAGCTCTTGGTGTGTTTTCAAGAGCTGCAACTATTGAATTAAGTGCAGGTTGTGAAGTAAGTCCTGACATACTGTTAAAAGCAGTATCTACAATATCTGCTCCTGCTTCTGCTGCAGATAGCACAGAAGCTACTCCATTACCTGAAGTATCATGTGTATGGAAATGAATAGGAATTCCTATTTCATTTTTCAATGCAGTGACTAATTTTCTAGCTGCATAAGGCTTTAATAATGAAGACATATCCTTGATTGCAAGTATATGAACCCCCATCTTTTCTATCTCTTTTGCTGTCTTAACATAATAGTCTAATGTATATTTATCTCTCTTTTCATCAAGTATATCACCAGTATAACAGATACATGCTTCTGCTATCTTTCCAGTCTTTAATACCTCATCTACAGCAACTTCCATTCCTTTTAACCAATTAAGCGAGTCAAATATCCTAAATACATCTATTCCGGAATCTGCCGATTCTCTTACAAATTCTCTTATAACATTATCCGGATAATTCTTATATCCAACTGCATTAGCTCCTCTAAATAACATTTGGAATAGTATATTAGGTATTTTCTCTCTTAATTTATGGAGTCTGTCCCATGGTGATTCTTTTAAGAATCTATAAGCCACATCGAATGTAGCTCCTCCCCACATCTCAAGTGAGAACAAATCTTTTCCTAGAATCGAAATCGCCTCTGCTATTTTCAACATATCATTAGTTCTAAGTCTAGTAGCCATAAGCGATTGATGGGCATCTCTTAAAGTATTATCAGTAATTAATACTCTATCAGTATTCTTAATCCAATCTACTAATCCATCTGGTCCTTTTTCATCTAAAATCTGTTTAGTTCCTCTTATATCAGGATTCGGATCGAATTCTGGTATAACTGGAACATCAAATTTTTCCATGAAATCTCTTGAATGTGGTAATGATTTCTCCGCTATATAATTTAATACTTTTAATTCTCTATCAGTCTTAGTAGTTATAGAGAAGAGTTCAGGATTATTTTCTATAAAACCTGTATCACAATTACCCGATTTAAAATCAGGATGATTCAATACATTCACAAGGAATGGTATATTAGTCTTAACCCCTCTTATAGTGAGCTCTTGTAATGTTCTCTTAGACTTTCTAATAGCATCTGCAAAAGTTCTAGCATGAGAAGTCGCCTTTACAAGTAAGCTATCGTAATAAGGTGATATAACAGCTCCTGTAAATCCATTTCCTCCATCTAATCTAACTCCAAAACCAGAGCCTGTTCTATATATCTCTATAGTACCCGTATCCGGAGCAAAGTTATTTAATGGATCTTCAGTAGTGACTCTACACTGTATAGAATATCCTCTAGGTTTTATATCATTCTGTGACTTTATACCTATCTCATCTGAATCTAATCTATATCCTTCAGCTACTTTTATCTGAGCATGTACTATATCTACTCCTGTAACCATCTCTGTAACAGTGTGTTCAACTTGAATTCTAGGATTCATCTCTATAAAGTAGTGATTACCTTCTGCATCTAATAAGAATTCAACAGTACCTGCTGATCTGTAGTTAACAGCTTTTGCAATTTTAACTGCATCTTCACATATATTCTTTCTCTGCTCATCAGTTAAACAAAGCGCTGGCGTGAATTCAATTACCTTTTGATGTCTTCTCTGTATAGAGCAATCCCTTTCAAATAAATGTACTATATTACCAAATTTATCTCCTAATATTTGAACCTCTATATGTTTAGGTTTTTCTATATATTTTTCTACAAAAATATCATCTATTCCAAATGCTTTCTTAGCTTCATTCTTAGCACTATGGTATTCTTGAATCAGTTGATCTTCAGATCTTACAATTCTCATACCTCTACCGCCACCACCAGCTGCTGCTTTAAGTATTACAGGATATCCACAATATTCTGCATACTCTCTTACTTCATCTTCATTAGTAGCTGCTTTTTCTATTCCTGGAATAGTTGCAACTCCAACCTCTGCAGCAACAAGCTTAGACTTTATCTTATCTCCAACTTTCTCCATCATCTCATGAGTAGGTCCTATAAATTCAATACCAGCTTCCTCACATTTTCTTGCAAATTCAGTATTTTCTGATAAAAATCCATAACCTGGATGTATTGCATCTACACCCTTGTTCTTAGCTAAAGTTATTATCTCATCAATATTGAGATAAGCTTCAACTGGACCTTTATTCATTCCTATTAAATACGATTCATCTGCTTTTGATCTATATAATGCATTTTTATCTTCTTTAGAATATATAGCAACCGATCTTATTCCAAGCTCACCACAAGCTCTAAATACTCTAATTGCTATTTCTCCTCTATTGGCAACTAGAATCCTTCTAAATTTTTTCAAACTCAAACACCTCTTTCTCAACAAATCAATAAGAGATATACTTTATTCTCTTATCTGTCCATTTCCATAAATTATATATTTAGTAGTAGTTAGTTCTTTTAACCCCATAGGCCCCCTAGCATGAAGTTTTTGAGTACTAATACCTATCTCTGCTCCAAAGCCAAACTGTGACCCATCTGTAAATCTCGTTGAGGCATTTATATAGACTGCAGCAGAGTCCACCTCATCTAAAAACTTCTGAGAATTTCTATAGCTCTCTGTAAGTATTGATTCTGAATGCTTCGTACTGTATTTATTTATATGATCTATAGCTTCTTCTACAGAATCAACAGTCTTTATCGATATAATATAATCTAAGTATTCAGTTTCCCAATCTTCTTCAACTGCTTCCTTAGCTTCTGCTACTATTTTTCTAAATCTCTTATCAGCTCTTACTTCTACATCATTCTCTCTTAAGCCCTTATAAACTGATTCAGCAATCTCTTCTAGAATATCTTTATGAATTAAAATATGTTCTACTGCATTACAAACACCCGGTCTTTGAGCCTTAGCATTTATAATAATAGGTAGTATTCTATCCCTATCTGCCGAAGCATCAATAAAGATATGACAATTTCCTGCTCCAGTCTCTATTACAGGAACGGTGCTATTATGCACAACTGCCTTTATAAGCCCTTGTCCTCCCCTAGGTATTAGAAGATCTAAATATTCATCCATCTTCATTAATTCAGTAGTAGATTCTCTATCAGTATTCTTAATAAGCTGTACCATATCCTCAGGAATACCAGATTCTTTTAATGCTTCTCTCAATATATCGACTATTGCAATATTTGAATTTATCGCTTCTTTTCCACCCTTTAATATTACTGTATTTCCTGTCTTTAAAGATAGACCAAATCCGTCAACTGTAACATTCGGTCTTGCTTCATATATTATTCCTATAACACCTATAGGAACTCTTTTCTGACCAACATCTAATCCATTAGGTATGGTCTTTATCGATAGTACTTCTCCTACTGGATCATCTAATTTTGCTATATCAGCTAGACCATCAGACATATCGTTTATTCTGCTCTCATCTAATATCAATCTATCTAATAGTGCTCCTGATATTCCATTCTTCTTAGCTTCTTCAATATCCTTATTATTTGCATTTATTATTTCTTCACTTTTAGCTTTTAATTTTTTACATGCTCTTAAAAGTGCTTCGTTTTTTTCATTCGTCGTAAGCTTTGCAATTTCAGCACTACACGACTTTGCTCTTTTTCCGATTTCTTTAATATCGTTCAAATATATCACTCCTGTATATTTATAATAAGTTCTACAGTTCTTTTCTAGATTATAGCATATTTATTTATTCAAGTCGATTATTTGAATGATTTATGCGTTATTTATTAGATAAAAATAAAGTCCCAACATCTTCCCCTTTTAATATATTGTACAAGATATATGGGTCTTCACCATTTGCAATAACGGTCTCAATACCTTCTCTTCCACATATTTTAGCGGCAGATAATTTCGTTATCATTCCACCTGTACCAAATTTACTGCCCTTTCCTGAAGCTAAAGATTCTATTTTTCTTGTAACTTCCTCTACCTCAGGTATTATTTTAGCATTCTGATCTCTTCTAGGATCTGCCGTATATAATCCGTCTATATCTGTTAACAATACTAAAAGATCTGCTTCTATAAGTGTAGAGACCATTGCTGATAGTGAATCATTATCACCAAATTGCATTTCAAAAGTCGATGTAGTGTCATTTTCATTTACAATTGGAATTACATTTAAATCTAATAATGTTTCGAATGTATTTTCAGCATTCTGTTTTCCTTCAATATCATACATAACATTTTTTGTTATAAGTATTTGTGATACATTTTGATTGTATTCCCCAAAAAATTTCTGATAGATCTTCATTAAAATGGCCTGTCCTACCGAAGCTGCTGCTTGTTTTTGTTGTAATGACATATTAGATCTTTCTAAATTCAATTTATTAGCTCCAACTCCTATCGCTCCTGAGGATACTAATACCAATTCTTTTCCCGAATTAGATAGATCGGTTAAAACTCTAGAGATTCTCTCTATTCTCTCTAAATTTATATTGCCATTTTCATGAGTAAGTGTTGTAGTTCCAACTTTGACTACGATTCGTTTTGCATCAAGAATTCTATCTCTATTACGCATAAAAACCCTTCTTTCTAAAATAATTATCTTATAGTATAATCCTCTGGAAAATACATCAGTCAATATTTTATTGATTCATATTCTCTATATAAAGAAATATAGATAATCGAAATATTCGACTATCTATAATTTCTAAAATATATTAATCTATTAAGCATTCTTCATATTGCTCTCTCTAATTAGATTTAATAATCCGCCTGCTTTTATCATATCTATTTGTCTATCTGCAAGATCTGTTATAACTTTATACTCTAAATTTTTAGTCATATTCTTAACTATCATCTCATCACTATCTATCTGATCTAAAGCATTCTCAATTCTTATATCATCCATTAAATCAATAGTATCATAATCTTCTTCATTCTTGAATACTAATGGAAGTATTCCATTATTTATCAGATTCTGTCTGTGAATTCTAGCAAATGATTTTGCAAGAACTGCTCTTATACCAAGATATAGTGGTGCTAATGCAGCATGCTCTCTACTTGAGCCTTGCCCATAATTAGAGCCTGCTACTATCATTCCTCCACCATTCTCCTTCGCTCTTTTTGGAAATTCAGGATCACATGGTGCTAAACAGTATTCAGATAGATAAGGTATATTAGACCTAAAAGGTAATAAGCTTGCATTAGATGGCATTATATGGTCAGTAGTTATATTGTCTTCTACTTTAACTAATGCTTTACCTTCTACTATATCGGTTAATTTCTCTCCTCTAGGGAAAGGCTTTATATTAGGTCCTCTGATAATTTCGACATCGTTTCCTGGTTCAGCAGGTTCAATTATCATATTGTCATTTATTATAAATCTCTCTGGCATCTTTATATCGTCAAAATCATTTATAAAATCTCTAGGATCTGAAATCTTTCCAGTAATTGCTGATACTGCAGCTACTTCCGGACTTACTAAGAATATATCTGCTGAAACTGTTCCAGATCTTCCTTTGAAATTTCTATTAAAAGTTCTAAGTGATACTGCTTCATTTGCAGGTGCTTGTCCCATTCCAATACAAGGTCCACAGCCAGATTCTAATATTCTCGCTCCGGCTGATACTAATTTAGATAAAGCTCCATTTTGAGCTAGCATATTTAGAACTTGTCTAGAACCTGGTGAAATTACTAATGAAACATTTTCAGAAATAGTTTTTCCATCAAGTATTCTAGCTACTTTCATCATATCCATAAATGATGAATTAGTACAGCTTCCTATAGCTATCTGATCAACTTTTATTCCTTCTTTTTCCCTTACCTTATAGACACTGTCCGGACTATGAGGTGCCGCTATAAGAGGTTCTAATTCATCAAGATCTATGACTATTTCTTCATCGTATTCAGCTCCATCATCAGCTTTTAATTCAATATAATCTTCTTCCCTATCTTGAGCTATTAAAAACGCTTTAGTATTTTCATCCGATGGGAATATTGAAGTAGTTGCTCCTAATTCAGCTCCCATATTAGTTATAGTTGCACGGTCTGGAACTGTTAGAGATTTTATACCTTCTCCACAGTATTCAAATATCTTATTAACTCCACCCTTTACTGTACATCTTCTCAATACTTCTAAAATTATATCCTTTGCAGAAACTCCTAATTTAAGTCTTCCTCTTAATTCAACTTTAACTATTGAAGGCATTGTTATAAAGTATTCGCCCCCTGCCATCGCAACTGCAACATCGAGTCCACCTGCACCAATAGCTAGCATTCCCATACCACCACATGTAGGTGTATGACTATCTGAACCTATTAATGTCTGTCCAGGTACTGAAAATCTCTCTAATTGAACTTGATGACATATTCCATTACCAGGCTTAGAGAAATAGATTCCATATTTTTTTGCAACGGTCTGAATGAATTTATGGTCATCCGCATTTTCTGGTCCTGCTTGTAACATATTATGATCAATATATGCAACTGATCTCTTAGTCTTTACTCTATCTATTCCCATAGCTTCTAATTGAAGATATGCCATAGTCCCAGTAGAGTCCTGTGTTAGAGTTTGATCGATTCTAAGTCCTATCTCTGTACCCTTTTTCATCTCTCCAGTGACTAAATGATCTTTTATTATTTTCTGAGCAACTGTTAATTTCAAATTAAATACCCCCTAATTCATTACTTTATTATATCCCCTAAATGTTCTTCTGCTAATACTCTTAATTCATCATTTCTTATAACTGTAGATCTTCCATTATCGTATTGTCTATCCACCCAATTCTTAATAGGTGTTAATTTTTCATCTCTTTTAGAAAACTTCTTATCCTCATCTAGATTATAAAATCCATTTACCCAAGCTGCTATTCCTGCAAGACCTGAATATTGATTTACTGCAACTAGAGGAGGTCTTCCTAATATCTTTCTAGTATCGAATGCATTATATATCTCCTCATTTTTAAGGAGTCCGTCTGCATGTATACCTGCTTTTGTGACATTGAAATCATCACCAACGAAAGGCGTCTTTTCACTTATTCTATGGCCTAATTCTCTATCAAAATAATGTGCAAGTTCAGGCAAGTATTTTAAATCCATATCCTTTAATGTTCCTTTTATCTGAGCATATTCGATGAGCATACCTTCTATAGGACAATTTCCTGTTCTCTCGCCTATACCAAATAATGTTCCATTCACTCCTGCACATCCATATTGCCAAGCTGCTGATGAATTATTTACAACAGAATAAAAATCATTATGTCCATGCCACTCTATAAGTCTAGACTCCACTCCAGCTTCTTTTCTCAGTCCATGCATTATTGCAGGAACTGATCTTGGTAATTCAGTTCCATTATAAGGAAGCCCAAGTCCCATAGTATCACAAGCTCTTATCTTGACATCCATTCCAGACTCTTTAGATAATTCCATTAATTTTTTTACTAATGGAATTACGAAGCCATTAAAATCCGATCTAGTTATATCTTCTAAATGGCATCTTGGTTTAATTCCTAATTCTATTGCTTTAGTAGCCATATTTAAATAGTATTCCATAGCTTTTTCTCTATTCATCTTTAATTTATCATATATATGATAATCAGAACAAGACATCAGCATACCCGTTTCACCAATCTCTAACTCTTTTACCAATTTAAGATCTTCTTCTTTTGCTCTAATCCATGCAGTTATCTCAGGGAATTCATACCCTTTTTCTCTACATATTTTAACTGCCTCTTTGTCTTTATCCGTATAGAGAAAAAATTCTGACTGTCTTATTATACCAGAATTATTATCTATTTTGTTCAAATAATCAAAAATTGTACTTATCTGTTCAACACTGAAGGAAGCCATTGACTGTTGTCCATCTCTAAATGTTGTATCTGTAACCCATATCTCTTCAGGTATATCCATAGGCACTAATTCCCCAGTGAAATTCATCTTAGGTACCTCTGTATATGGAAATATATCTCTAAAATAATTTTTGTTCTTCAATTTTATTTCCTCCTTTAAAACTCAATCCTCTATAAAAAGTCATTATTTTCTAATATAATACGAATTTATTCTAATCTTATTTTACCATAATAATTTATTATATACAATAAATTTTGCAAGTTTTTTTTTATTTCTTGCAATTATCTTTTTCTATATATTTCTCTATATCTATTAGAGCATTCTAATTACTATAGTTAATTCATATGTATACAAGGATAGATTTATCTATCGTTTTACCGTATTATTGCAATATATTTTCTTTTGCATTTCAAATATAGCGAATTTCTTTAAAAAATAAAAAGCCAGAGATAGATATTATTTCTACCTCTGGCTTTAAAAGCTGATTTAAAATCAACCTATATATTTATTCATTTATTATTTCGCTTTTGATAAAGCATTAGAAACGGATTCTATTATACCTCTTGATGAAGTAGTAGACTTACTTACTGCATCTAAGATTTCCCCATTAGAGTCTTTTAATAAATCTTCTTCTTTTAAGCTCTGTTTTTCAACTATTGACTTAGGAACATATTCTACAACCTTACCGATTTTAAAATCAGTGTCATTATTAGATACTACTTCTACATCTGAGATCTTTCCATCTTTAACTGTTACTTTAGTAGTAAGTCCGCCTGCATATCCAGTTCCAGTTCCATAATATACTCCATCTTTTAATTCTGAAGGTATTTCATTAGCTTCTTTATTAGCTACAGCTGAAATCGCCTCTACTCCTGCTATTTCTAAGCTTGATTTTGGTAATATAGTATGATGGTCTATTCTACCAATTCTGCCAGATTTAACAGCTTTAGATTCAGAATATTTTTTAGCTAATAAATCTCTAACATCTTTTTCACCTTTGTTTCTAAGTTTTTTATCCCCTCTCATTAAAAGAACTACTGCATCTGGATCTTTTTTCATAATATCATCTAAATTAGTTCTAAAGAATCCATATTTATAATCTTCTGTTTGATCGATACTATCACCAATATTCTTCATATTACCTGATTTTATCATATCATCAGCAAAAGATTCTGTCTTAGGTAGGGCATAAAATAAATTTCCAGTTTCTTTTCCATCATTATCCTCTTCACGTCCAACTATAATTAACGCTACTGCAGGATTATTGTTCTTATCAGATTTTTCTTTTACTACTTCTAATCTTCTATTGATTTTAATCATATTATTAACAAAAGCATCCCTTGTACCAAATGCCGAAGCTAATTCTCCAACTTTACTATACATCTCGTCTAAAGATTCAAAATCATAGTCTAAACGCTTTGCTCCAATTTCATTAATTACAGCGTTTATATCGTCTTTATCCTTCATAATTACTGTCTCAGGCTTTAGTTCTTTAACTTTGTCTAAGTCAAGCTTTTTATCCTGTACTATTTTAGTATAAGTGTTTTCTATCCACTCATCTAGATGATGATCCTCTGGTCCACCAACAATATTAACTCCAGCTGTCACTAGATTATAAGTCGCTGGCCATGAATCTGTAGCAACACTATTTGGCTGTTTTTCAAGTCCAAGATTTTTTATAGCTTCTGATTTTTTAATAAGTTTTTCTTCAGCTTTTTTTATTTCATCTTTAGATACTAATTCTCTCCATGCTTCCTTGCCATCTTTTAAATCTGCAATATGGTCATTACTTGCTTCTACTAGATTATAATATCCCCAGTGAGTATTATTAAGGTCACTGAATTCTTTCAATGAACTCTCATCTATTCCTTTTAAGCTATTATCATCTGTAACTCTATTATAGAGTATATTCAACATCTTAGCTGCTTCTGCTCTTTTTATCTCGTCATCTGGACGGAACGATCCATCTGGATAACCATTTATAATACCTGCTGCTGCTAGTTTTTCTATACTAGCTTTTCCCCAATGATTTTGAATATCAGGAAAATCAGTAGACTTATCCGTATCTTCTACCATCTTAGCTAAGATATTAGAAAATTCAGCTCTAGTGATCTTATTCTCTGGTCTAAAATTACCATCTGGATATCCTTTAACTATCTCATTTTCTGCAGCGTAATCAATATATTGTTTAAACCAACCTTCTTGTGCATCGGGATATTCAGATGATTTAGTAGCTTCTACATTCTGACTCTGTTCTTTAAGTCTTGAATACACGGCTAATGCTTCTGCTCTTGATATCTGACCATCAGGCTTTATAGTGCCATCAGGATAACCTCCCATATAGGCTCTATAAAAATTCCCATCATTTAATCCACTTGCTAATCCCATAGATCCACATAATAGTGTAGATGCTAGGGCTAACGATAAAACTTTTTTTAAATTCATAAACTCTCCTCCTATAAAATAATGATTTAAAACTGATTACCATTAACATCTTTTTTCAATATTACCAAATTCTTATGAGCAAGTCAATATCAATTACTAAATTAAATACTTAGAATGTATTTAAGTATTGACATAAAATCTTAATTCTGATACACTTTAGGGTAAATAAATAGGCGATGTATCAAAGAGGCCGCAATTGCAATTATTAACTCTTAACGAGCCAAAGGTGTAATTGCCGAAATATACATGGTATATTGGGACTATGCTGAACAAGTATAGTACTGTCAATCTGAGGTTGCCCAACCTCTTTTTGGAGTACTTGGTACATTGAGGGCAGAAGGTTAGTTTTAAGAATAGAGACTATGAGTATACCTTTTGCTCATAGTCTTTTTTTATTTAAATTTTTTGAAAGTTGGTGAATATATGAAATTATTTGGAACTATGAGGACTAATGATGATGGGATATTAGAAATAGGTGGAATGTCGGCTTTAGATATAAAGAAGGAGTTTGGAACACCCCTTTACATTGTCGATGAAAAGCTCTTAAGAGATACTTGTAGACTTTTTGTCAATAATTTTAAATCTGATGATCTGAGAACGGAAGTAATATATGCATCTAAAGCATTTTTGAATATCGGAATGGCAAAATTAGTAAATGAAGAGAATTTGAGTATAGATGTAGTTTCAGGCGGTGAATTATATACAGTTTTAAAAGCTAATTTCCCACCGGAGAAAATATATATGCATGGTAATAATAAGACTGCTGAAGAAATTGATATGGCAATCGATAATAATATTGGTACTATGGTAATAGATAATAAACAGGAGATTGCAAAAGTAGAATCGGCATTAGAATCTAAAGATAAAAAAATGGATGTATTATTAAGAGTTAATCCTGGTATAGAAGCGCATACTCATGAGTATATACAGACTACAAATCATGATTCTAAATTTGGTGAATCTATATTTTCTGAAGATATATACGATATAAGTAGAATCTTAGATAAATCTGATAGACTGAATTTTAAAGGTTTTCATTGCCATATAGGTTCTCAAATATTTGAAGAAGAATCATTTATCCAAGCAGCTCTTGCTATGATTGATTTTGCAAAAGATGTAAAAGATAAGACTGGAATAAGTATCGACTCATTGAATCTAGGTGGAGGATTCGGTATATACTATACTGAAGAAGATAGACCTATGGATTTAGAAAAGTTTTTACAAAGACTATGTAAAGAGATAAGAAAAAAACTCGATGAATTAGAATTAGGAGATATAAAGATATTAATCGAGCCTGGTCGTTCTATAATATCGAATGCTGGAACTACACTCTATGAAATAGGTGGAACTAAGGAGACTTATGGTGGAAAAGATTATATATTCATAGATGGTGGAATGGGTGATAATCCAAGACCGGCTCTTTATCAAGCAAAATATGAAGGTATAATTGCTAATAAGATGAATCAAAATCCTAGCCATAAATACACTATTGCTGGAAAATGCTGTGAATCTGGAGATATAATTATAAGAGATTTAGAGCTTCCAGAGGCGGAAGTTGGTGATTTATTGGCAGTTTCTACTACCGGTGCTTATAATTACAGTATGGCTAGTAATTATAATAGAATACCTAGACCTGCCGTAGTATTTATAAAAGACGGTAAAGGTAGAATAGTTGTAAAAAGAGAGACCTATGATGATTTAATAAGAAACGATGTATTATAATATATTAAGGAGTGTTTGTTTTGGGATTAGTAGTTCAAAAATATGGTGGCTCTTCAGTAGCCGATGCTGATAAGATAAAAAATGTAGCCGAAAGAATTATAGAGAGAAAAAAATCTGGTGATGATGTAGTCGTAATAGTTTCTGCTATGGGAAAGACTACTAATAATCTATTGGCACTTGCAAGAGAAATTTCAAGCAATCCACCTAAAAGAGAGATGGACAGACTTATCTCGACTGGTGAATTGATTACTATTTCACTTCTATCGATGATGTTAAACGAATTAGGTTATGAAGCTATCTCTCTTACCGGAAGACAGGCTGGAATTATTACAGAAGGTTCTTTTATGAAGAGTAAAATAGCTGATGTTAAAAGCGATAATATAAAAAAGCATCTAGATCAGAATAAAATAGTCGTTGTAGCTGGTTTTCAAGGAGTCAATGATTTAGAGGAGATAACTACTCTAGGAAGAGGTGGTTCTGATACCTCTGCAGTGGCAATTGCTGCTAAATTACAATGTCCTTGTGAAATCTATACTGATGTTGATGGAATCTATAGTATAGATCCTAGGCTATATCCAGATGCAAAAAAACTTAGTCAAATAAGCTATGAAGAGATGATGGAAATGGCTCATCTTGGTGCTAAAGTTATGGAGCCAAGATCAGTAGAAATAGCTGCTAAATACAATGTTCCTCTTACAGTAGGATTAAATACTGGAAATCTTGCAGGAACAGTTATAAAGGAGTATGATAAAGGTATGGAACAAAAATCTATTACAGGATTATCTGCAACCGATAATGTATTATTGGTTACTATAAATAATATTCCTTATGGAGAAAATAATACTGCAAATATATTTACAAAACTTGCAGAAGAAAATGTAAATATAGATATGATAAGCCAGAGCTCTCCATTAGATAACAATACGGTAAGAATATCTTTTACTACTAATAAAGATGATGCTAAAGCTATAGAAAAAGTTATGGATGAATTAAAGAATAGTATTGATGGAATAAATTATCAGACAGAAGAGGATTTAGTGAAAGTATCGGTTATAGGTAATGGTATGAGAGATCAATCGGGTGTAGCGGCAAATGTATTCAAATTATTTGCAGATAATAATATAGAATTTTTGCAAGTTACTACATCTGAGATAAGCATATCTTATATAATAGATAGTATAGATAAAGATAAGACTGTTAATGTCCTTGCTAAGGCATTAGGTCTTTAATATAAATAATAAAATAATATAGAGGTGACAGTATTGAAAAAAGTTAATTTAGCACTAGTTGGTGCTACAGGAATGGTTGGTAATACATTTATTAAAGTTTTAGAGGAGAGAAATTTCCCTATAAATAATTTATATCTTTTCTCTTCTGCAAAATCTGCAGGAACTAAGCTTTCAGTTCAAGGCAAGGAATATACTGTAGAGGAACTTACTGAAACAGCTTTTGATGGAAAGGATATAGATATAGCTCTATTCTCAGCTGGAGGGGATGTCAGCACAAAATTCGCTCCAATAGCAAGAGATAAAGGAATAATAGTTGTAGATAATAGTAGTGCTTGGAGAATGGATAAGGATGTTCCTCTAGTAGTACCAGAAGTAAATCCAGAAGATATCTTTGATAATAATGGGATAATTTCAAATCCTAATTGTTCTACTATTCAAGTCATGGTTCCTATGAAGCCATTACATGATAAGTATAAGATAAAGAGAGTTAATTATTCTACTTATCAAGCAGTTTCAGGCTCAGGAGTAAAAGGTGTTGCAGATCTTAAGGAAGGTACGAAAACGGCTTATCCTCATGAAATAGCTTATAACTGCCTTCCACATATAGATTCTTTCTTAGATAATGGATATACTAAGGAAGAAATGAAGATGATTGAGGAGACTAAGAAGATATTAAAAGATGATTCAATAAGAGCTACTGCTACTACTGTTAGAGTTCCTATAGAGAATTCTCATGCTGTTGCAGTTAATCTTGAGTTTGAAAAGCCGTTTGAATTAGAAGATATTATAGAGCTTCTTAAAAACACTGATGGTGTTGTTGTTCAAGATGATGTTCAGAACAATATATATCCATTACAAAATGATGTTTCTGGAAAAGATGAGGTATTCGTTGGAAGAATTAGAAGAGATTTCTCTATAGATAATGGACTAAACCTTTGGGTAGTGGCTGATAATATCAGAAAAGGTGCTGCAACTAATACTGTTCAAATAGCTGAAAAAATAGCTGAAGGTATTAAATCAACTGGAAACTTAGACATAAATC
>JAUNVB010000015.1:32137-40088 GCA_030537835.1 Andreesenia angusta
CTGAAAAAATAGCTGAAAAAATGTAATAAAATATTCCTTTTGGAGGTAGTATTATGAGTTTATTTAAAGGTTCTGGAGTTGCAATAGTGACTCCCTTTAATGAAGATTTAACAGTTAATTATGATAAATTAGGCGAGATTTTAGATTTTCATTTAGATAATGAAACAGATGCAATAATAATATGTGGAACTACTGGAGAAGCTTCTACACTATCTGATGAAGAACAGATTTCAGTAGTGAAATACACTGTTGAGAAAGTTAATAAAAAGATTCCAGTTATTGCAGGTGCTGGAAGCAACGATACAAAACATGGTATAGAACTATCTAAGAGTATTGAAGAAGTTGGTGTAGATGGATTGCTTTTAGTCACTCCATATTATAATAAGACTTCACAAAAAGGTCTTATTGAGCATTTCACAGCAATGGCTGATGCTGTTAATATTCCAATTATACTCTATAATGTGCCAGGAAGAACTGGACTCAATATGCTCCCTGAAACCATATTAAAACTTTCAGAGCATAAGAATATAATCGGTGTTAAAGAGGCATCTGGTGATCTTGGTCAAGTTGCCAAAATCGCTAGTCTATGTGGACCTGATTTTGCAATATATTCAGGTAATGATGATGTTATAGTTCCAACTCTTTCACTAGGTGGTGTTGGCGTTATATCTGTTCTTGCAAATATATGTCCGAAGGAAACTCATCAGATGGTTCAATCATATCTTGATGGGGATGTGAAAAAAGCTGAAAAAATACAATTAGAATATAAAAAACTTATTGACTCTCTATTCATAGAGCCAAATCCTATACCTGTAAAAGAAGCTATGAATCTAATGGGATTTGAAATAGGAAAACCTAGACTTCCTCTTACTACTATGGAAGAAAATACGAAGAAAGTTCTATCAGATTCCTTAAGAGAATCTGGACTTATATAAGAGGTGTTTATATGATAAAAATTATATTATCTGGTTGTAATGGTCAGATGGGTAGAGTAATTACTGAAATTGCTAAAGATGATCCAGATATTAAGATAATAGCAGGTGTTGATTTGAATGATGAAAAAATGTCTGACTATCCTGTTTATAAAAATATAAACGATTTTGATGGTGAAGCTGATGCCATAATTGACTTTTCAAAGCCTTCTTCTCTACCTAGTATTATAGAGTATTGCGAGAAGACTAAGACTCCTTCAGTTCTAGCTGCTACCGGCTATTCTGATGAAGAGATTGAAAGTATAAAAGCTCTTGGTAATAAGGCACCAGTTCTGTTTTCTAGAAATATGTCTCTAGGTATTAATGTGATGATCGAATTATTAAAAAAAGCTGCTTCATCACTGCCTGGTTTTGATATCGAAATGATTGAAAAACATCATAATAAGAAAGTGGATTCTCCTTCTGGAACGGCTTTTATGTTAGCTGAAACTATAAATGATGCTAAAGGAAATTCTTTAGATTTCATCTATGGAAGAGAAGGAAATGATAGTAAGAGAAAAGAGAATGAACTTGCTATTCACGCTATAAGAGGTGGAACCATTGTTGGAGAGCATGAAGTCATCTTTGCTGGTCTAGATGAGATAATTGAGATTAAGCATACTGCTCTTTCTAAAAAAGTCTTTGCTTCTGGTTCTATCAATGCAGCTAAGTTCATGGTAAATAAAGAAAATGGTCTTTATGATATGAGCGATTTATTTAGTAATAAATAGAATATAGACAATAAATAAAAAATGCCCCCTAAAAATTAAAATCAATTTTTAGGGGGCAATTTTTTATTTTTATAATATTTATTCTACTAATTTTAATTCAACAGGTACTTTCTCATCAACTTTATCACCATTTAAAACTTTCACAGCAGTTTTAACTGATAATTCACCCATTAATTCAGGTTGTTGTGCTATAGTTGCTGCCATTCTACCATCTTTTACAGCTTTCATACCATCTTCATTACCATCAAATCCAACTATTATAATATCTTTACCTGCTGCTTGAGCTGCTTCTACTGCTCCTAAAGCCATCTCATCATTTTGAGCAAATATAGCTTGTACATCAGAATGCCCTTGTAGAATATTCTCTGCAACAGTTAAGCCCTTTGTTCTATCAAAATCAGCAGCTTGTTTAGCAACTATATCTAGTTTTTCATCCGCTAATTTATGAAATCCTTCTCCTCTTTCTCTAGTTGCAGAAGCTCCAGGAATTCCTTCTAATTCTGCTACTTTAGCATTTTCTCCTAATGCATTTATAATATATTCTGCTGCCATTTCTCCACCTTTTATATTATCAGATGCCACTAAAGCTTCAACCTTTCCACTATCAGCAGAACGGTCTAGAGTAATAACTGGTATATTAGCACTATTTGCCGCTTCAACAGCTGATGATATTGCTGCTGAATCTACTGGATTTATAATCAATATGCTAACACCTCTTTGAATTAAATCATCTATATCGTTTATCTGCTTGGCTGAATCATTCTGTGCATCAGCAATATTAAGTGCAATACCTTCTTTCTCTGCTGCATTTTTAACACCATCTCTAACAGATACAAAGAACGGATTGTTGAGTGTAGAAATAGAAAGTCCTATTGTCTTGTCTCCCTTGCTATCATTGTTTTCTATTCCAGAATCCATACTACAGCCTGAAAGAATAAAAGAAAATAATGATATAGTCATAATTAATGCTATAAATTTTTTCATATATATAACCTCCAATTTATTAATTTTTCTTTCTATCTATTAATACAGCGAGTAGAATTACTATTCCTTTTATAACCATTTGATAGAAAGAAGATACTCCTAGTAGATTAAGCCCATTATTAAGTGTTCCTATTATAAGGGCACCTACAAGAGTTCCAAAAATATTCCCCTTACCGCCAGTAAGACTAGTTCCTCCAAGAACTACTGCAGCTATTGCATCTAATTCATACGAAGTACCTGCTGTAGGTTGTGCTGAATTAAGCCTTGATGTAAGTATTGCTCCTGCTAAAGCAACTAATATTCCTGTTAAACTATAGATCATAACCTTGATTCTCTTTATATTGATACCTACAAGATATGATACTTTTTCACTACCACCTATTGCATATACTTTTCTCCCTATAGGAGTTTTATTTAAAATTATATACAGTAATACGAATGCAATTATCATAGTAACAACAGGAACTGGTATTATTCCTATATATCCTTTTCCAAAAACTTGAAAGATAAAACTATCCCCAAGTCCTGTAATCGGATTCCCTCGAGTTATTACCAATGTCATTCCTCTATATATAGTCATAGTAGCTAGAGTTGCAATAAACGGTGCAACTTTTCCATAAGCTATTACTATACCATTTACAGCCCCAAGCAATAAACCTATTATGCATGCTCCGATTATAGCTATTACTGGATTAACTCCTGCCGATAACATCTTCGCCATTATAACTGATGAAAGTGCTAAAATGGATCCAACAGAAAGATCAATCCCCCCTGTAAGTATTACAAAAGTCATTCCAAAAGCTATTAAAGCATTTATGGAGACTTGTCTTAAAAGATTAAATATATTTGCAGCTCTTAAAAAGCCACTATTCATTATGGATATTATAATAACTAAAGCTATAAGCCCTATTAATGGACCTAAATTTCTAAGTCTTCCCTTAAAATTAAGTCTGTTTTCCATCTATTCCACCTCCAGTTGCAAACCTCATAATTTTCTCTTGATCAGCTTCTTCTATATCTAAAATGCCACCTATATCACCTTCATGAATTACCATAATCCTATCACTCATACCTAAAATCTCAGGAAGGTCAGAAGAAGTCATAATTATACTCATACCTTTTTCAGTGAGTTCATTCATCAAATCATATATTTCTCTCTTAGCTCCAACATCCACTCCCCTAGTTGGTTCATCTAATAATAATATCTTTGGATTAACTCCAATCCATTTAGCTATTACAACTTTTTGTTGATTCCCTCCAGATAATTGTCCTGCTTCTAATTCAGTTGATGTCATTTTAACACCAAGTCTATCTGATATATCATTTGTAAATTTCTTTTCTTCTCTAGAATTTATAATCCCTTTCTTAGCAAATTTATCTATAACTGGCAGTGCAATATTATCATTTATACTGAAATCTAATATTAGTCCTTCATCTCTTCTATTTTCCGTTATAAATCCTATTCCTGCTTTTATTGCATCTAAGGGCTTATTTATATTTATTTGCTCACCTTCAATATAAATTTTACCTGTATCTAATTTATCTGCACCAAATATAGCTCTCATTATCTCGGATCTTCCTGCCCCCATTAAACCTGATATACCTAATATCTCACCTTTTCTCAATTCGAATGATATATTTCTGAAATAAGGTTCTCTATTTAGATTCTCAACTTTAAAAACCACTTCTTTGGGGGAAACCGTCCTCTTTGGATAATGTTCTGTGAGTTCTCTTCCAACCATTTCCTTTACAACAGTATCGTAATCAGTCTCATCTATATCTCTTGTAGATACAGATATTCCGTCTCTTAATACAGTTATTCTGTCACTCATTTTAAATATCTCTTCCATCCTATGAGATATATATATTATGGAGACATTATTGTCTACAAGCTTATGCATTACTTCAAAAAGTTTTTCTGTCTCTGTATCAGTTAATGCTGATGTTGGTTCATCCATTATTATGACTTTAGCATCTGTCATAAGAGCTCTTACAATTTCAGTCATCTGTTGATGTCCCATTGAACAATCGCCCGCAATTTTACTAAGAGGAAGTTCAATTCCAACTTCTTTGCATTTATCTTCTGCTACTCTCATCATGGCCTTTTTATCTAATAATCCAAAAGATTTTTTTATTTCTTTATCTAAGAATAAGTTTTCTAAAATGGTTAAATTGGGCCATATATTGAGTTCTTGATGAATAAAAGCTATACCATATTCTTCGGCTTCCTTTGCATTTTTAAAAACCATTTCTCTATCATCTATATGAATTGAACCTTTATCATATTTATGGATACCTGTTAAAATATTCATAAGAGTCGATTTACCTGCTCCATTTTCCCCCATTAGAGAATGTATTTCTCCTCTTTGGAGATCAAAATCAACACCTTCTAAGACCTTATTTTTACCAAAGGCTTTATAAATACCTTTCATTCTAATATTCAAATAAATCACCTCCTATACTATTTAGCACTATAAATATATATTTACCCAGATTCTTCTGAATTTCACACTAAAGACAGTATTTAACTAAATTCAATTTCTATATTTTCTTCTTACCTATAACCATAATCACTTTATTATCTTCATTCATTCTGATATCAGTATCAATGAACTCAGCGTTTTCCATATAATTCTTTATTTCATTCATACTATAGACTGTCATACCATCTATTTTATCCATATAGTATTTAGCCGCTTTTTCATTCATTAATTCATTTGCAACTAAAAATCTTCCTCCTGGCTTTAAAATCCTATTTACTTCTTTAAAATTTTCTATTATATTTGGCCAAAAATATATGGTTTCAAAAGCTGTTATCTTATCGAATGTATTCGAGTCAAAAGGTAGCTCTTCTACATTTGCATTCAAAACTTTAACTCTGCCCTTACCTATATTTTTCTTATTGAGTTTTTTAGATTTCTTAACACTAGCTTCTGAATAGTCAACTCCCCATACAGAATTATCAGTATATTCTAATAGATTCTGTATATTTTTTCCCCCTCCGCAGCCAATGTCTAAGATAAAATCATTTTTTTTTATTGCAAAATTAGATATAGCATATTTTGACAATCTATCATGTCCTCTATTCATTCCAGAAAGCATTAAATCTCCTAAAAACGATTCAGAAGGCTTTCTTGTATTAGACAAAAATTTCTTTAACATAATATCATCTCCTTCATTAAATTATAACATGGACTATATAATCTATGATAATGATTATATTTATTTTTAAATTAAAAAAACCCCTAGAGCATAAATCTATTGCCCTAGAGGTCTTAAAGGTTCTATAGTATTGATTATTTATTTGTCGCTGCTATTATATCTAAATATGCCCAATGATTATTATTCATATCACTGAATTTATTTAAATTGTCTTTTCCTTTGAATGATTCTATATCTTTTCCTATCATTCTATTTACTATCGCTACTACTTCTGCTCTTGTGATATTATTATCTGCTCCAAAATCTCCATTTGGATATCCCTTGATATAGCCTTTTGCTCCTATATCTTCTATATATGGTTTTGCCCAATGCTCTTTTGGTACATCTGTGAATTTATTTGCATTATTTGCCTTATGTCCGTCTATTAGGGCTACTATCTTCGCAAATTCTCCTCTTGTTATAGGATTATCTGCTCTAAAACTTCCATCCTCATATCCGTTTATGGCTTTTATCTCTTGCATATATCCTACTACTTTTGCATACCATGCATCACTCTTAATATCATTAAAGCTATTTCCATAATTCTTTTCTTTTGAATACTCTTTTGTTAGTGCATATGCTAATATCTTTGTTGCTTCTGCTCTTGATATTGCATTATCTGGCTTAAACGTTCCATCTTTATATCCGTCTATATAGATTACTTCAGAGTCATATTTATTAGAAGGTTTATCATTATTGTTATTATCTGGTAATTCTATACCACCTTCTATTTCTTCTGCTTTAGACCAATCAAAGACTAATCTTGCATTCTGCTCTCCACTTCCATCTATTTCTGCCATTGCATCTACTTTTACTCTTACTCCTATTTCTTCTTCTTTCGATTTATCTCTTATTATTTCAAATTTAGATGGATATTTATCTACTTTTCCACCTAAGCCTGTATCTTCTTTTCTCTCTACTATCTTTGCTTCTACTAATCCACTCTTATCTTCTGTTACTCCATTTGGATAAGACCAAAGTCTTAATAAATGCCCTTTCATATTCATGAATTCTAAGCCCTTCATATCTATATAGATATGAGATTTACCATCTTTTTCTACTATCTTTGCTTTTGGTATTACTGCTCCATTACCCATAGATGCTGTATTTTCATAAGCCTTCATAAGTTTAACTGGAACTGTATATGCCTTATACTTTTCCTTAGATGGTTGATCTGGTTTTGTATTATTTGAATCTGGCTTCTTATCATTATCTGGATTCACTGGCTCTGTTGGCAGATTAGAATTAGTATCTGTTATATCTTCTGCTTTAGACCAATCCAGGATAACTCTAGCATTTTGATGACCGTTATCTTCTCCATTACTTTTCGCTATTTCTTCCATAGCATCTACTTCTACTTTTACATATATTGTTTCTTCTCTTTTCTTATCTCTAATAAGCTTAAATCTTCCTGGTAATTCTGTATCTTTTACTTCAAACTTACCTTTACTAACTTCTACACTAGCCTTTCCAATTCTATTTTTTACCACTATAGCTTCTGGTATATTTCCACTACTATCTTCTGGTTTCCCTGGATAATGCCATAGCTTTAATAAGTTTCCATACAGATCTATATTTTCCATATATAGAGTTTTAAAATCTAAATATACTTCTGATTTTCCATTAGATTTTTCCACTATAAATGCTTTTTTATCAATTACTTTATTCGCCATTGATTCGTTATCATTAGTGGCCATTAACATTTTAACAGGCACTGAGTAAATTCTATCTTCAGGCTTTACATCTGGTAGAATAGGCTTTTCTGGTTCAGAAGGTTTTTCTGGTGTTACTGGTATTGATGGTGATAAAAGTAATTGTGATATTGCTGAATTTAATTCTGATGCAGCTAATAATATTTCATAATTAGTTGCATTACTATCATTATATACTCTCTTTGCATTACCCAATTTTTTATCAAATAATTTCTTAGGATATCCAGTAATATATTCATATTGATCTGATAATCTAATATCATCAGCAAGTCTAATAGCTAAATCTAACGCTACTTTATTTGTGAGTATATCATCATTATCGCTAGGTTTATCTGGATTTACTGGTTTATCT
>JAUNVB010000042.1 GCA_030537835.1 Andreesenia angusta
TTCTTTTCTATCTTATTTTCCCTAATTGTATTACCAAAGATATAATCTGATTCTTCTTTTCCTTTTCTATAGACTACTTTTTCATCAATCAATTTAATATCATTCTTATCTTCACTCTTATCTCTTTTCTTCTCTTCATTGTCTATTAATTCAAATACTGGAATCTGTGTTCTCTTCTCATTCACTTTTTTCTTTTCCCTATCTGATATTGAATTACTCATTATATCCTTAGCTCTTAACTCCGGAATTAAATTCTCCTTAATCAATCTTTCAGATATAACTTTTTTTATACCATATAGCAGATCTCTTTCTTCTCTAAATCGAACTTCCATCTTAGTAGGATGTATATTGACATCTATATTATTTGGATCTATTTCTAAGAACAATGCAAAAGAAGGGAATTTCCCAATAGGTATTCTCTCTTTATATATATCTTCAATTGCTTTTGAGATAATCTGAGATTTTACAACTCTTCCATTTATAAATATATATTGATTCGAGCGATTGCCTCTAAAATATTTTAAATTAGAAGTATAACCTTTGATAATCATCTCTTTATATTTATCCTCAAAATAATAAGTCGATTTAATGAATTCTGATCCAAGTACAGAGTATATTGTAGATTTTAAATCTCCATTTCCAGGTGTTTTTATAATGATTTTACCATCTTTTATATAATTAAACGATATACCCGGATTACTTATAGCTAATCTGTATATAAACTCATTTATAGCCATAGATTCTGCAGATTCAGATTTCAAAAATCCTCTTCTCACAGGAGTATTGAAGAATAAATCCCTAACTATTATCGTAGTTCCATCCTTCGTTCCAACAGTAGCTTCATCTCTAATCTCCCCTCCATAGAGGATTATCTTCTTTCCAGTATTAGCTTTTCTTTCCTTGCTCACTATCTCTATTCTCGACACTGACGAAATGCTTGCTAATGCTTCTCCTCTAAATCCTAAAGTTATTATATTGCCTAGATCTTCAACCTTAGAAATCTTACTAGTAGAATGTCTGATAAATGCATTTTTTAAATCATTTTCATTCATTCCTATACCATTATCAGTTACTCTAATATATTTAGTTCCACCTTTTTTTATCTCTATGCTTATATTAGTCGCCATAGCATCTATTGAGTTCTCAACTAATTCTTTTACAACAGCAACTGGTCTTTCTACAACTTCTCCAGCGGCTATTTTGTTTATAGTCTTATCATCTAATAATTTTATCTTATCCATAATAACAGTCCTTTTTTATAATTATAATTTGATTATAACATATAATTTTTTCTACTCTTTTCATTTTAATTTCAATATTGTTAATCTAAAAAAATTTTGATATAATTATTTGTAGAGGGGAATATAAAATTGGGAAAGGAGAATGAAATATGGGATTTTTCATATTAGCATTACTCGGTATATTAGGTTTTATAGTAGGTATTATACTTTTAATCGTATCTTTCGCTTCTAAAAAGCCGAAAAAAATGCCTCTAATAGTTTTATTGAGTTCTTTAATTATTACAGTCGTGGGAGCTGTAGGTTCAGTCAATTATGTGATTCACGAAGAATATGGGGATAAAATAGGTATTAGTGATGTAATTTATATGCAACGTATTACTGAGCCTTTTGAAGAGGTCAATGCTTCTATAGAGGAATATAATCTGGCTACCGATAATTTTGATTTAGAGGATGAGGATTCTAAGAAAGAATTACAAACCGCTTGTGATAATTTAATTGCAAAAGCGAAGAACTTTAAATCGGTTAATTCTTCAAATAAGGATTGGTCTGTATATAAAAATATTCAGAATTTATCAGACACACTTATTGAAGTTGGAGAAAAAACACCGAATGCCTATTATAATGATGATTTAGACGAACAATCTAAGATATTAGATTTATTTTATAAAGCAATGGAATATATGAGTGAAATAAAGAAGACATTAGCAGGTCTTTAATTTAAATAAAAGCATCGAATGAATTACCTCTCAATTCAATAAATTCATTCGATGCTTTTCTATTTGCTATTCAACTTTTCAACTATTTCATACAGTTTATTCATAGCTTCAAGAGGAGTCATATTTATAATCTTCATTGATTTGATTTCCTCTATTATTTCATTATACATATCGCTATCAAATTTCTTTTCTTCATATACATTTATATTGTCAAAAAAAGACTCTTGAACGAATCTATTCCCTTTATTATTAATATCTTCCGTTTCTAATTTGTCCAAAATATTATAAGCTCTTTTTATGACTTCATTCGATATACCAGCTAACCTTGCAACCTCGATACCATAACTTCTATCTGCTCCGCCTCTTTCAATCTTTCTTAAAAAGATTATTCCTTCATTCTCTTTCTCTTCAACACTAACTCTATAGTTTTTTATCCCTTCTATCTTATCTTCAAGTTCTGTCAATTCGTGATAATGAGTCGCAAACAGAGTTTTAGCACCAATTTTATTCTTTTTAGATATATATTCAACTACTGACCAAGCAATACTCAACCCATCATATGTGCTAGTGCCTCTACCAATTTCATCTAATATGATTAGGCTTTTTTCAGTAGCATTATTTAATATATTAGCCACTTCTGTCATCTCAACCATAAAAGTACTCTGCCCCTCAGATAGATCGTCAGTAGCTCCTATTCGAGTAAAAATTTTATCCACTAAAGATATTTTACATTCATCAGCCGGTACGAAAGACCCTATTTGTGCCATAAGGGTTATAAGAGCTACTTGTCTCATATAAGTGGATTTCCCCGACATATTAGGACCAGTTATTATATTAATTCTGTTTTCATCACAATCTAATAATGTATCATTTGAGACGAATGAATTCTCTTCAATCATATTCTCTACAACTGGATGTCTTCCTGCTTTTATATTGATTTCAAATCCATCAGTTATTATAGGTCTATTATAATTATTTATATAAGCTGCTCTTGCTAGTGATAAAAGTGAATCTAAAGATGCTATGATTCTGCTGACTTTCTGTATCCTATCTACTTCTTTTTTTATTTTATTTCTCACTTCATTGAATAATTCATTTTCAAGCTTTATCATCTTATCTCTAGAGTTCAATATTTTATTTTCAATATCTTTTAACTCATCAATTATATATCTCTCTGAATTCGCTAGAGTCTGTTTTCTAATATAATGCTTTGGAACTTTATCTAAATGAGATTTAGTTACCTCAATAAAATATCCAAAGACCTTATTATAAGATATCTTTAAATTCTTTATGCCTGTACTATCTTGCTCTTTTCTCTCTATTTCTAAAAGGTATTTTTTCCCATTTCTAGATATATCTCTTAATTCTTTTAATTCCTCTGAATAAGTTTCTTTTATTAAATTCCCATCATTTACACCTATAGGGCATTCTTCTTCAATACTAGAATCAATTATATTAAATACATCATCTAATGGATCTATTTTCTCTGAAATCTCCTTAAAAGCTTTTATATTAGAATTATTTAACACTTCTTTAATATATGGGAGTTGTGAAACAGAGTTTTTAAGTGATAATAAAACTCTTCCATTAGCACTCCCCTGTGCAATTCTCGATATAAGCCTCTCCATATCGTAGACTTTTCTTAATCCTTCACCTAATTCATCCATTAAAATTATATCAGCTAATAGATTTTCTATAAAATTCAATCTATTTTCAATTTTTTTTCTATCTAATAGAGGCTCTTCAATCCATTTTTTTAACATTCTACCACCCATTGATGTCTGAGTATAGTCTAATATAGACAGAAGACTTCCTTTCTTTCTATTACCTCTTATAGTCTCAAGTAATTCTAAATTTCTTCTAGTATTTATATCTATTACCATAAAATCATCTATATTATATCTGTGAATCCTTCTTATATTTTCAATTTGAGTTTTCTGGGTTTCAAATAGATATTCTAATATCGCTCCAGTCGAATATATACCTGCAAATCCTCTCTCAAGTCCTATTCCCTGAAGGCTGGCTATTTTAAATTGAGATTTTATATTATTTACTGCAGAATTATAATCGAAATACCAGCTATCTATATAATTTATAGAAGATTCGAATTTAAGAAACTTTTCTCTATATTCTTCAGATAATAGATCGATATTAGTTAATAATTCTTTAGGCATTATCTTTCCTATTTCATCGACAATTCTATATATATCTTTATCTTCTTTAAGAGGTATTTCAGATGTAAATATCTCCCCGACAGTTATATCGGTATAAGATATTCCTGCATATTTCATATTCTTATCTATAAAGAGACTTGCTAAGTAATTATTCGACTTTTCATCTAGCATCTTAGGATCTGATACAGTCCCCGAGGTAATTATCTTTATAACATCCCTCTTAACTATCCCTACTGCTTCTGAAGGATCTTCTACTTGTTCACATATAGCAACTTTATATCCTTTTTCGATAAGTTTTCTTATATAGCCATCAGAGGAATGATAAGGCACTCCACACATAGGAGCTTTTTCTTTTAAACCGCAGTCTCTAGCCGTCAATGTTATCTCTAATTCTTTCGAAGCCTTTAAAGCATCATCGAAAAACATCTCATAAAAATCTCCTAATCTAAAAAAAAGAATTGAATCTTGATGCTTTTCTTTTATATCCATATACTGTTTCATCATAGGAGTTAATTTTGCCATATTATCAAGACTTAATTATTTTAAGTCATTTCCCTCCTCTTTTATTTTAAAATTAATTTTTCATAATTAATAATAAAAGTCCTAAATGATTAGGACTTTATATATCTTCTATTTCCATGCCAAATTCTGATAGAATCTGTCTCTTCGCTTTATATTCAAATCTATTTATACTATCTGTAAAATTAACTTCATAGCCTCTATTTAATGCCATTCTTCTTATTATCTCATCTGTTAATTCTAAGTTTCTAGCAAGAAGGGGTCCATGTATATACGTACCTATTACGTTTTTATAGGATATTCCTTCTGTTTTATCTTGAAAATTATTACCCACACCTTTTAATACTTTACCAAATTCATTTAATACTCCAAATGTATGACCTGCATGATTTTCAAATCCTGTAATCTTAATTTTCTTACCATTTAATATAGTCTCTGTAACTATATATCCAGTTGTTCTCTCTTCTTTTGTCTCAGTATAGTAATTGAAAGCTCCTATTCCTTCTATAGTATTTCCTTCACTATCTTTATAGTATTGACCGAATAATTGATAGCCACCACAGATTAATAAGAAGACTATATTATTTTCTATAGCATTTATTAAATTTTCT
>JAUNVB010000043.1 GCA_030537835.1 Andreesenia angusta
TTGTTTGGTTTATCATCATTTGACCCTTCAGATACTCCCTTAATAGTTACAACGACAGCTTCAGATGGATTATACCCTTCTTTTTCTCTATATCTTATTTCATACTCTCCTGCTTCTAATCCTTTTATCATATTTTCTTCAATAGAAATCCATTTTTCATCGCCTTTTTTCCTATATTCCATATTTGAATCTACATTATGAATTTCTCCATCTTTTGCTCCTTTTTTACTTATGGATTTTACTTTTATATTCTTCGGCTTTTCTTGATTTCTATTTATAAATTCCACCTCATATAATGCTTCTGTTTCTCCATCTTCTGCTGTTACTTTCACTTTATTATTTTCAATGCTATACTCTTGCATAGAACCATCAGAAGAAACAATCTCTTCTATTAAATCTTCATGCGAAAGTTCTTTATCTTCTTTAAATTTATATGCTGATATTTTCTTTGCTTGATTATCTATCTCTACTATATTCAATGAATTGTCTTTCTTCTTAATATCAGTCTCATCACTAATATATATTCCTATTGTTATAATAGTAATATCAGATTCATCATATCCTTCTCTTTCAGCATACTTAACTTCATAGTTTCCAATACCTAAACCTACTATTTTATCGCCTTCTATAGAAATCCACTCTTCCTCTCCAGACTTTCTATATTTCATATAAGAGTTTACATTATGAATTTCTCCATCTTTTGCTTCTTCGCTACTTGCTACTTTACTTACCAAATCTTCTGGTGCTTTCTGTTCCCTATTAATAAACTCAATACTGTATTTAGCTTTAGTTTTTCCATCTTCTGCAATTACTTCTATTTCTTTTTCTACTATTTCATACTTTTGATCAGAGCCATCTATTGACTTGATTTCTGAAATTACATCTTCTAATGATAGTACCTTGTCTGATTCATTGACTTTATAGACTACTATATTTTTATCTTTATTACTTATATTTAAAATATTATTTGAATTTTCTTCTTTTTCTATTCTAGTTTCATTACTTACAATAGTATCTATGACAATTTTTACTGATTTAGACGCATTATATCCTTCTTTTTCTCTATACCTTACTTCATATTCTCCTGCTTCTAATCCTTCTACAATTTGGCCTTTTATTTCTATCCAATCTTTATCATTAACTTTTCTATACTCCATTTCAGTACTAAGATTCTTAAGCTTTCCATCTTTCTTCCCTTTACTACTTACTGATTCACTATCTATATCTTCTGGTGCTTTCTGTTCTCTATTAATAAATTCAATACTGTATTTAGCTTTAGTTTTTCCATCTTCCGCTATTACATCTATAGTCTTTTCCTTACCAATTTCATAAGTTTGTTCCGAACCATCAGCCGCTTTTATTTCATTTAATAGAGATTTAATATCTACTTTATTTCCATCTTTATCTACAGAGTATGCTTCTATACTTCTTTCTTTATTATCTATAGATTTTATATTTTCTGAATCTTTAGTTTTTTCAATATCCGTTAATTTGCTTTTATCTGATCCTATAGTTACCTCTATCGATTCAGGTGTCTCTGTAGAATCTTCAGGTTTATATCTAACTATATAAGTTCCAGCCTCTAATCCTGTTATATTATTGCTATCTATAGCTAGCCATTCTTCTGTACCTTTTTTCTTGTATTCCATATGAGGCCCAACATTATTTAGTTCTCCATCCTTTGCTGATTTACTACTCGTATTTTTAAAGCTAATTTCTTCTAATTTTGCTCTATTATCAATATACTCTATAGCAAAAGTTCTTTGATGCTTTAAATATCTTGGATCCCCAAATTTCTCTAAATACTCTGGATTTTCACTTTCATCAAATACAACTAATATTTTTCCTGGTTCATCAACTTTGCTTGTTATTTTAATTGGTGAATCATCTAATGATTTCAGTTCTGAAATCACATCTTCTACAGTAATTAAATCACCATTCGTCTTATACTTATTTGCCTTTATTATTGTATCTGAAGCTATTGACATTTTATTTTTAATTTCTTTTACATATAAAGGATTTTCTTTAGTATCTAAATAAGTTCTTTTAAATAATGCTTTACCACCATTTATCCTTTCACCTGAAACAGGTTCACCTTCTGTCCAAGTTTCTATAACAATTCCTAATTGATTAGGATCAGTATACTCTAGATGCCATAAATATCTTCGGGCAACAAGAGTTTTGATTATTCTTGGTATATAGGGCTTTGTTATTTCACTAAGACCAAAATAAATATTTGGATCAGAGATATTTTTATATAACTGCTTTGGTTTTTCCATAGCGATATCAACTTTTCTTGCCTCAACCGCATAATCTACTCCCCATTTCATATCTTCGATATCACTAAATGCTCTTATATTCCATAGTTCGAATTTACTTAAATCTTCTATACCTATATCTTTTGGATCCCCTTTTATCCTAGCTCTACCATTTATTAATAATCCTTCTTTATTTGTACCTGTTTTTTTCTTGGTTCTTAATTCAAGAAAGGCCATACCAATATTATTATTTTTATTACCTTCTTTATCAGCCGCACCCGACCAATAAACTAATGAATTAAATATATCTCCATAATTTTTAATTGGTGTTTGAGCAAACTCGAATTTTTCTGTATCAAAATCTATTCTAGCTTCTATTCCATTAAGCGAATCCGGCCTGTCAAAAGGAAAGTATGGATCTTTACTTTTATCTTTTAAAAAATCATACTCTATATAAATTGGAATATTGACATAATTTTCATCTTCTTCATCAATTTGTGGCTCTTTTAAATCTAAGATTACTGATGGAGGGAGTTTTTTTAACTTCTCATGTGTCATCGCCCTATATTCAGGGGTATCAACCATAAAGTAGTTATCCGGCTTTTCAAATTCCTCTGAATTTCTAAGAATCCAACTGTTTTTTAAAGTCATTTTAATATCTTCTACATCCAACAGTTCAATTTTATCTAGTTTTATCATTACATCAGTATCAGGCATTTTGAAATATAAATTTTCTCCACTATTAATTATTTCGGTTTTTTCATTTAAAATCTCATCTTCTGTCATATCACCATAATCATAATTATCAGAATTTAAAGGAATTTCTTTCTCTTCTTCAGACTTATATCTTTTCTTTCTAATTATAGTTGGTATAGTATTTTCTGAAATTTCAATTCCCACAATTGCACCTGGTCTTATACTCGATGATTCGCTATCTAGTTTTATAATATTCTCTCCATCTGCAAATTTAAGCTTTCCGTCTGTACCAATACCACCATTCGATATATTATCTTCCTTGTCAATAAAAGAAACTTTATGCTTATCTTTTATTATTATCTTATTTATATTTTTAACTGATTCAAATCCAAAATTAGCTATCTCTTCATAATTTGATATAGACTTATCTATTCCTCTATATAACCTTGGATTTACATTGCTTTCATCTTCTCCCTCTCTAGTAGACTCTATTGCTATTACTCCATCAACTTGCTCTCCATTTTGAAAGCTATTTTGACTGAAATTACTAACATAAATTAGTTCCTTAACTCCGTTGACTAAATTATTGTATCCTGTTAAGAAATGAAAATTATTGTTTTCAAAATTAGATTCATTATGAATAAAATCTAATGATATCTCATCTCTATTAAGTATTTCTCCTGTCTTTTGTTCATATCTATCTAATATATTCTTAACAGGTATTGATTTTGTGACAACGGCCTCTTGTGGACCACTCTTGGGCGTTTTACCCGAAAATTTTATTTCTTCTTTACTTATGATATCTAGTTCTTCTCCTGACTCATCTAAATACGTATTTTCTTCTGAGCTATAGTGCCATTTGTCAACTAGAATTTCATCATCATCAATAGTTTTATAAATCTCTATAGCTTGTTCTTCTGATTCAGATTCTGTCAAGCTGGTCCCATCATTGACATAATCTGCCGATGACTCTAATGTCTCAACTTCTTCAGGTATTGCATATATATAACTACCTAAAGATCCAAGAACTAAACTCATAGATAAAACTAATGAAGTAATTCTTTTAATCATTAATTTACTCCTCCTTTTATTTATTACTCATCCAATATACTATTCTAAGTATATCGATTGTATTATAATAACGATATACTATATATAGTATATCGTTATGCAAAAAAATATTTTCACCTAAGATTATATATTAATTTTTAAATACTTTCAAGTAAATAAATTATTGAATTTCACAAATTTATTAATTACACTCTTCTATATTAAATTTTTGGTCTTCTTAAGATGAAATCAAAAAGACCGAGTCGTTGATATAATTCCAAAAATCATTTAAACTACTCGATCTTTCAATTGTTTATTATTTATTTTTATTACTAGCCATTATGATATCCATATATGCCCAATGTTCTTTATCTACATCTTTAAATAACTTTAAATCTTTTCTATTTTCATAGAACTTCTTGTCTTTTCCTATTATTCTATTTATAATAGTCACGACTTCTGCTCTAGTTATATTGTTTTCTGGCTTATAGCTCCCATCTGGATATCCTTTTACATGGCCTTTTTTAGCTAAGTCTTCTATATACTTTTTAGCCCAGTGATTAGTTTTAACATCCTTAAATTCATCCCTATCATTTTCTTCAAATCCATCTATTAATGATACTATCTTTGCAAATTCAGCTCTTGTAATCGGTTTATCTGGATTGAATTCACCACCTGGATACCCATCTATAACTTTTATTTCTTCCATATATGCAAGTATCTTAGCATACCATGCATCTTCATTGACATCTGTAAAATTAGATACATACTCCTTATTTTCATCTAATCCTTTTGTCAGTGCATATGCTAGTACTTTTGAAACCTCTGCTCTAGTCATATTGCTATCTGGCTTAAACATACCATTTTCATAGCCATCTATATATACAATATCCGAATCGTATTTTTCAGATGGTTTATTTTCTTCATTTTCTTTAGGTTTATCCTCTTCATTTTCTTTAGGTTCCTCTGATTCAGAACCGTTAGTATTCGTTCCTGGTTCTTCCGTTGAATTATCTTTATTAGCCTTTGTTCCAACTTTAATAACTTTATTTACCGGTTCTTTCTCAACTTCTATCCATTCTTTATTAGTATTATTAATTTCTTCTCCTTCTTTATAAATAGAAGCCTTTATCTTTCTTCCTATTCCATCGATTCCCTCTGTTTCAACTTTCTCTTCCCCTAAATCCATACTATCATCTTCTTCATATATAGTATCGAAAGGTAAATTAA
>JAUNVB010000016.1 GCA_030537835.1 Andreesenia angusta
GTTTTCTTCCCAATTCAATTTCATAGTATTTCTATTATGCTTTTCAATACTTATCTATTGAATCTATCCCATTTCTAAATAGTATTCCTTTTAAATTTAAATAAACTGCAGAGTTATAAAATAATCCTGCAGTTCATTTATATCTATTCTAATGATAAAATATTGATTTCATCTCTTCCTTCAACACTCTTTACTTTTATACTATCTCCAGTCTTTAAAAATACCAAATCTCTAGATATATTTACTGGAGCTATATATAATTTTTCTTTGTCTTCAGCTTTAATTATAAAATTTGTCGTCCCATCTATAACGACTGGCTTAATATCTGAAATAATAATTTCTTCTTTCACAGTCTCACTATTTCTAATATCTATTTGATTATTGAATTTAGAATATCTACTCACTGCTTCTGGTATAGTATTTCCTACAGCAACTTTCTGATAACTTTCAGCATCCACTAATGCGTACATCTTAGTCAATCCAGCATTATCCTTTAATGACATAAAATAAGTTGCTCTATCATTTATATTTATTAATATCGGAAAAGTTGCATTATAATTTTTTTCTTGAACCGTTCCAGAAGCACTTTCCATAACAGAAAATTCCTCAGCAGATGATAGAGGATAGAATTTAGTATCCTTCGTTCTCATATTAACTAAAACGAATCCTATATTAGATTGATCCGCCGTTACAGAAGTAATCCCTGTATATAGATATATATCTTTACCTAAAGAAAGGTAATTATATCCTTCAGTAGGTACAGTAACTCCAACCTGATTTAATTTAGAATTAATATATCCATTCTTGTATTTCCCATTATAATTCAATTGATCTATTATTAAATCTGCCGAATATACTCGATCAATCCACTCCGGAACTTCATCAGCACTATAATCACTTACTTCTCCAGTTGAAGCATCGACGATTACAACTCCAATAGAGTCAAAGCCACCAAAAAGACCAACCTTCGGTTTTAAAACAGGTGCTACCCAAAAAGGCTTTCCTTGATCATCTATCTCTAGATTAACCTCATCATATATATACGTAGGATGAGTAAATCTAAGATGCCTATAAATATTTCTTGAAAATTTATCACTTAATGAATATTTCATCGGCTTAGATAGTTTATTTAACTCCGCCTTCTGACTTACCATATCTACACTTATATAATAAGGTATTCCTTGCTTAAAATTCTTAAACCATTTAAAAATATTCGCATATTTAAGAGAAGATACTCTAACAGGCTTTCCCTTAATATTTACTTGACTATAAGTATCGTCTATATCGTATTGAGATACTAAATCTCCGACTTCACCCATCTTTCTAAGTCCTAATCTTCTAGCAGTATCTCTATCAACAGATGGAATCTTATCGAAATCGACTCTTTCAACATCTTTCGAAAAGTCTCCTTCTTTTAAACTTATTATCTTTGAATAGTCTTTAGCTCTAAATAATACAAAAGAGCTTATTCCACCAGATATAATTATTAGAACTAATATTAAAATAATTTTAGACAAATACTTAGATATTTTATAATTTGATTCTCCATCATTCATGCCTGTAAAAATTGAATTAGCAATTATAAATAAAATAATTACTATAAATATATAGAAATAAAATCCAATATTTTTAAAATTTAATGCCGGTAAAAATGCATAAAATAAAAGAAATGATATAATCAATACAAGTAAATTCAATATTATTCTTCTCTTAATCAATCTATTCCTCCTCTTCATCATGCTCTGAATCTTTAAAATACTCGTCTATCTTAGATGTATTCTTATGAGCCGTAAAAATTGTAACTAAATCTCCTGCTTGTAATTCATCTAATCCATGCGGAATAAAATGATTAGAGCCTCTCTCAATCGAAACTATTAACATTTCACATGGCCATTTTAAATCTATTAATTTTTTATTTACCAATCTACCTGAAATAGGTATCCTATATTCCAACATAGTTTTTTCACTATACCTTATAACTTCATGAGACTCTTCAACCTCATACTTCTTTAGTAGACGATCTAAAAGCGAATGGTATATAGGTGGATCTTTTAAAAGCTCTGCAGTAACGTATGCAACTATCGAAGCCAAACATAGCGCTAATATATACTGGAAACTTCCAGTCATTTCTGAGACCAATAGTATAGATATTATTGGAGATCTTGCCACAGCAGTCATCATAGAAGACATACCAATCATTATAAAGCTTGTATAATATATTTGTGGTATATCTATAAACCCATTCAATATATTAAATGTTACAGCCCCACAAAGCCCACCTAATACTAGTACAGGTAGAAAGATACCTCCCTGTGCACCACTTCCATAAGAAACTCCTGTAAATAATAGTTTTGCAATTAAAATCAATAAAATCATTTTAAGTGGAAGATTCTTTGCTCCTATGCTCTCTAGAAGATGATGTCCTCCCCCTAAAAGATCGTATGATATGAACCCGATTATACCCACAATAATTAATGTTCCTAACATCTTAAAAAATCCAGGTAATTTTAAATTTTCATAAAAACTTTGAATCTTAAGTAAAACCTTATTGAATATAACTCCTAGGAATCCAGAAAATATTCCAATTATGATTATTGTATAGTATTTATCTAATGGTAATTGTTTTATAGCTTCAAATGAAAAAGCTGGCTCTAAGCCAAAGATATTTTTTGAAATAAAATCAGCTATTACAGAAGCAATTAAACAAGGAATTAAAACTAATGCCGAAAAATTTTTATGAATTTCTTCAAGTGCAAATAATGCCGCCGATATAGGTGCATTAAATGCTGCAGATAATCCAGCACTAGCTCCAGCTGAAATCATATATCTTCTTTCAGTCCTATCTTTTCCCATAATTTTAGCTAATAGCTTTGCTCCCGCTGCACCAATTTGAATTGATGGACCTTCTCTTCCCAAAGACATACCTACTAAATTTGCAAAACCTCCTCCAATTAACTTTGCTCCTAAAACCTTTTTTTCATCCATATCAATTTTCTCAAGTAACTCCCCTTGTACTTGAGGTATACCACTACCAGAACTCAATGGCTCTAATTTTATCATCCTATGTATTATATAACTTGCTAATAGTATAACTAATATGAATATAAAAATACTCTTATCTGTATATAGAGAATGTCTAATATGAGCTAATTTTGACAACATAAGTCTATATCCAACAGATAATGTCCCAGCTAGAATTCCAACTAAAATACCATCTATTACCAATTTACTCCTCAATTTATGAAGACTTGGAAATCTAAAAGCTTTTTTACTCAATTCAATTCACCTCTTCCTCTTATTATATATAAATTATATCATAAATTATTTATCCTAAAATTCATATTTATTTAAATATATGTTATATCTTTATAATATTTGGGTATCAAAGATATAACTGATTAAATAAAAGGAGTGTTAAATATGACAATAGCAAAAGATATAATGGAAACAGCAGTTATAACTGTAGCTCCTCAGACGAGCATAAAAGAATTAGCAGAGGTTCTTACAAAGAATAAGATCTCTGGAGTACCTGTAGTAGAAAGTAATTATAAACTAGTTGGAATAGTTACAGAAGGTGATCTACTTCATAAAGAAGTTACTCCTAGCGTACCTATGTCTTATGCTCCAGTTTTTGGTGGATTAGCATCTTTAAAAGATTTCGAAAAATATAAAGATGATGTAAAAAAACTATCTGCTATGACTGCAGAGGAGATAATGACTACCAAACTATTTACTGTTTCTGAAGATGCAGATATTAGACTTATATCATCGATTATGATGAATAATAATATTAATCGTGTTCCTGTAGTAGCTGGTGATAAATTAGTTGGTATAGTTAGTAGATCCGATGTTATTAAAACTTTAGCGGAATAAATAAAAAGAAGAGCTTAAAGCTCTTCTTTTTTTATTATAAATCAATATATTATCTATATATTTTTAATTAAATTTCGGCCATTAAGTTTATAAATAAGTCCTTAAAATATACTAAGCCTCTATTTAAATTATATTATTTTTTTCCTGTTATCAATCCAACAATTAATAGAAGAATTACAGCACCTATGATTGAAATAACTATGCTATAGATATTTAATCCTGAAACTGTATCAAGATTGAAAGCTCTACTCGCAATAAATCCTCCTATATAAGCTCCTATGATACCAACGATTATATTAAGACCTATACCCATTCTCGGATCATCCCCTGTTATTTTACTAGCGATCCATCCTGCTAAGGCTCCTAATATTAACCAAGAAATTAAACTCATGATCATTTTCTACTTCCTCCTTCATTGTAATATATTTTTAGGATATATCTTTATAAAGATATATCCCCTTAAAATATATATACCCATATCTTGATTCATAAATCAAATTTTTATCTTAAATTCTCAGCCTTAGTAAAATCACCTGTCCTAGAGTTTATATAATATTCTTTTATATCGCTAGCTTCATATAAATTGCTTACTTTAATAAGATAACATATATCCCCATTAAAATTTATATCTTCATTCTCACTTATAACTACTTTATATATATTTTCATCAAATTTACTTTTATCTAAAAAGATTTTTTTCGCTTCTTCTCTACTATATACCTCTTTTTTCTTTCTTTCTTCTTCTCTCTTTGTCTATTCTTCTTCTAATACCTTTCTAGCCTCTTCCTCTTTTTTCTTGTTCTCGGCTAAAATAGCTTCTTCCCTTTCCTTTTTTTCTCTTTCTTTCTGCTCTTCTTCTTCCTTTTTTAATCTATTTATCTCTTCTGTAACCTTTATCTTTAATTTTGATACATATTTATTTTGCTCATCATCTAGTTTTAAATTAGATAGAGCTGAAAACTTATTATTAGCTTCTTTATACTCATTTTTTTCTATTAAAGATTCTATTTCCGTTATAGTAGCATTATACTGGCTCTCAGTAGCTAATTTATCCTTTAATTTCGATTTAAAACTTATTATATCTGCCATCAATTTTTTATCCTTTAATTTTGTTTCATCAATCTTTTTCATATATTTATCAGCTTCTTCATAGTCTTTTTGTTCAAATTTATCTATACTTATTTTAAAATTTTCAATTGCAGAAAGAGTTCTATTATCATCTAAACCAGAAAACTTATTGAATTTCATAGCCTTCTTCAATGTCTCCTTAGCCTTATCTAATTCTCCAGATATAATATAGTTTTCAACTTTTGCTTTTTGATTGTTATATTCATAAATATTGTATCCAAAATAAGCTATAGCAATTGTTAAAGCAATTAATATTAAGACCATGATAATTATTAAAGGTCTTTTTTTCAAAATACCATCCCTTCCATATATAATAATTCTTTTTTGATATCGGTTCCTCCTATATACTTACCTATACTTCCATCAGATAAAATAACTCTATGACAAGGTATGATGAATAGTAGTGGGTTCATACTTACTGCTCTTCCTACTGCTCTAAAAGAATTCGGTTTATTAATCTTTTTAGCAATCTCTTTATAATTACTAGTGCTCCCATATGGTATTCTTCTTAACTCTTCCCATACAGATTTTTGAAAATCAGTTCCTTCCATTAAAATTGGGAAATCAAATTCTTTTCTTTCCCCGCTTAAATACTCAATTATCTCTTTCGATGCTTTGTTTATAAGCTCGGTCTCCCATAATCTAAATCCAGAAGCATCCATCTCTTGTGCAAAACATATATTAGTTATCGCAGAATTATTATCTGCTATAGCTATATTTCCTATATTGGTATCATAAAAAAATACATTCTTCATTTCTATATCCTTTCTCTATTAAAAGATTAGTATACTCTTAAATAATAACATATCTAATCATAAAAAATCTATTTTACTTTATTTATATATATTTTATATATCTTTTCTGTTAAAATTGCAGAGATTGCACCTAATACTATCCCGCCCATAATATCAGTCGGAAAATGAGCTCCAAGATAGATTCTCGAAAAAGCGATTATAAAAGCAATTATTAAAAATAGAATCCCATATTTTTTAGGTAAATTTTTATAAAGAATAAAAGCCATAGCAAAAGATGTTGAAGTATGTCCAGAAGGAAATGAAAATCCATCAGGCTGAATCAGAGCATTCAAATCTCCTAAAGTTTGAAATGGTCTCAATCTCTCTATACTAGGCTTCATTATAATACCCCCTAGGAGAAATGATATAGCAAGACTAGATAAAGACTTTATAGCTATTTCTCTTCTGTTTTTCAATAGTAAAATAGCTATTACTATAAACCACAGAATGCCATAATCCCCTAGTCTAGTAAAAAACAATAATATTTTCGTTAAAATATCATTCCTTAAATTTTCCTGTAGAAAAAATAAAACCTTCGAATCAAAACTATCTATAATACTCATGAAATCTCCTCTATATTTATCTTATTTTATATATCTTTGATTATATAATAATTTTATTAAAAATTCCTTAATTATATGCTCTTTCTCTAGAAAATAATTATCAATAATTTATCCAAAATATAATAAATCTTCTTCCTTGAGAATACTGTAATACAGCTAAGGATATATGAGTAAAAAAGACATTGAGAGTATTCTTCTCAATGTCTTCTTCTATTTAATTAAATTATAACTATATTGCTTAACACCTTCTGCATCAGATATATTGTTAAATCCTTCTTCCTTCAATATATTATATGCTTTTGCGCTATTTCTTCCCGTATTACAATAAAGTATAATATGTTTTTCTCTATACTCTTCTAACTCTTCAATTCTATCTAAAATTTTAGATGTAGGTATATTTATTGAATGTTCAATATGGCCATTTGCAAATTGTTCTTCCGGTCTAACATCAATTATTAAAACATCTTTTAATTTACTTTCATCTCTTATAATACTATCTAATTCTCTACCTTTCATAGCGTTCTCTCCTCTTTTCTATCTATTATCAATTTTTTCTGGGTATAAATCATGATTTGACAATCTATCAAAAGCAATTTCTTCCCATTTAGTCCCCTTTTTACCATAATTAGCATATGGATCTATAGATATTCCACCTCTTGGTGTGAATTTTCCCCATACCTCTATATATTTAGGATCCATTAGATTTATTAAATCTTTCATAATTATATTTATACAATCTTCATGAAAATCCCCATGATTCCTAAAACTAAAGAGATATAGTTTCAATGATTTACTCTCAACCATCCTCTTACCTGGTACATAAGATATATATATTGTGGCAAAATCAGGCTGTCCCGTCATAGGACAGAGACTAGTAAACTCTGGACAATTGAATTTGACAAAATAGTCATTGTCAGGATGCTTGTTTTCAAAAGTCTCTAATACTTCAGGTGCATAATCATCCCTGTATTTAGTATTTTGATTGCCCAGTAGATTTAGTTCTGATTTCAGTTCTTCTTCATTTCTCATTTTAAATGCCTCCTTATCTTAAAAGTGGATCTACAATTCCATTGATTTCAAATGCTTTTTCTCTATCTATACAAGTTCCACATTGTCTACAAGGACTCTCTTCACCTTCATAGCATGACCATGTCAATTCATAAGGTACTCCTATCTCAATACCTTTTTTCACTATATCTGCCTTGTTTTTATTTACAAAAGGTGCCTCTAATCTCAGTTTATTCCCACTGCCTATGAATATGGCTTCATTCATATATTTATAAAACTCTTCTGAGCAATCTGGATAAGCATTTCCAGCTGAATCATCAGCATGAGCACCATAATATATAATAGAGCATTCTTTAGATAATGCTATACTAGCTGCTGTAGATAGAAACAAGCCATTTCTGAAAGGAACATAAGTGCTAACTATATCTCCCTCATCTTCTATCTGATCTGCATACGATTTATGTGGTATAGCTTCATCAGAATGGTTTAACAATGAACAATTAGAGTATTCAAACATTTTTGATAAATCCAGCTCTAAATGCTCAACATTATAATAATTTGCTATCTCCTTTGCCGCTCTCATCTCTCTTTTATGTTTTTGTCCATAATATATAGACAATGCAAAAATATTTTTATTGCCATATTCCTCAATAGCAAGACCTAGGCAAGTGCTGCTGTCAACACCTCCACTAAACAAAACCATTGCTTTCAATTTATACACCTCTCATCTCTGGATCCCAAATAAATTTATGCATCTGTAATTGTATATTTACGCCATTTAATCGTCTGTCTAAAATAAATTCTACTATTTCTTTCGGTTCTATCTCTCCAAAAACTGGACTTAAATAGACATTAGTCCTCTCGACTAGATCATATTTTTTTATTATATGCTCAGTTTTTAAAAGATCTTCATAAGAACCTATTACAAATTTTACTACATCTACTTTTCTCAAATATTTATAATTATCTAAATTCATTTGATTTTCCATACCACTAGATGGTAATTTATAATCTAAAGTAATGATTAAATTATCTTCACCTAAAGAAATTATTTTAGAAATATCAACAGATCCATTAGTTTCTATCTCTATTTCGATACCATAATTTATGAGTTCTTTCAGTAATATATCTATATTTTTTTGTAATAATGGCTCTCCACCAGTTATAGTTACATTCTTTATTCCAGTAGAAATGACCCAATTAGTAATTTCTCTTTCATTCATCAATTCATATTCTGAATCCATAGTATTTGCCCACTTAGTATCACAATAAGTGCAGTCTAGATTGCAGAGTTGAAATCTTATAAAACAAGTTATTTGTCCTGCTTTTCTACCTTCTCCATTTATACTTATAAACTTTTCAACCACTTTATATTCTGCCATATCTATTCCTCACTATAACTAGCACAATTATTAGGTGTTTCATATACTATAGCTTCTTTTACATCGTATCCTCTAGATTTCATCTTATTATAAAAATAATAGGCCATATTCTCTGCAGTAGGTCTAAATGGAATTTCTATAATATTAAAATTTTCTTCTTTTAACATATTTAATAATTCAATCTTCATTGAATTTTCTTCGATTATGAGTGCATGATCTAATAAATCAACTTCTTCTTTTAAATCTCTTTTAAATCTACCAAAGTCTACAAGCATACCTCTTTCTTGTCCTTCTTTGTCTAATTCTTTTCCTTTTATCTCAACTATAACTCTCCATCTATGACCATGAATATTGCTACATTTACCTTCATATCTATATAAGAAATGAGCTGAGTCGAAACTGTGTTCAGTTTTTAAAGTATACATCTCATCACCTTTTCAAATTATTTCCTTTTCTACTATAAAAAATTAAACCCTTAATAAACAAAAAAAGACGGACTTAGCCCGTCCATCTATAAAAGATTTTGATGTCCTAGTTTTATTTTAAGACAGGATGGTACGAGCGAACTGTCTATTATTCTGTTTATCCTTCAAACTATTATATCACTATATGAATTTTACCTCAATATATTATCATACTCTATCTATTTATCTTAAATAATTATATAATTGATGAAAGAGATATGAGGAGAGATAATATTGTATGTAGAATTATTTTTAGAAGCTATAATACCATATATAACAGCAATTTTAGAAACAATAGGCGTATTCATAATAGTTCTTTCTTCTATAAGAGCTATAATTTACTTCGTTAAAAATAAATTCGATTTTACAGGAGAAGGCGTTAAAATCAGTTTGGCTAAAGGACTAGCTTTAAGTCTTGAATTTAAACTTGCAGCTGAGATTCTAAAAACTGTTATTATAAGAACTCTTAATGAATTCGTCGTTCTCGCTGCAGTAGTTATTTTAAGAGTCATATTGACTTTAGTAATACATTGGGAGATAAAGAGCAGTAAGGAATTTGATGAATTGAATTCTGAAAGAGAATAAAATAGACTCTCTCGAAATGAGAGAGTCTATTTTATTCTACCAATTTTTTTATTATATATATCTATTTCCTGTAGCTTTACATAATCCTCTTTTGAAATAATTCCCATTACGACAGTAGAAGGTCCTGCCGATTTAAATAGATTTCTATCCTCTTCATTAAATAGTTCAAATTCAAATTCTTTTATTTTTGAAAGTGCCGTTATCTCGTATTTAATTCCTTTTGATCCAATTGGAACGATTTCTTTAAAATCTATTATCTCTTTGATCGCTTTAAGTTTATCAGCCGTCATTATATCTTTATATTCATTATCTATTATTTCCTTACCAACTCTGGGTAATCCAAAACTTATAATCAAATCATCTCTATCGATCTTCCTATTTAGAAACTCTGCTTTTTTAATAATGCCTATTCCTACAACACCTAGACCTGTTGCTGTAACGGGTATATTCTCCTCTGTACTTCCATTGATTATCATTTTAGGATCTAATCCAATAGATTCAACCGCCTTAGATATGCCATTAATTATTTTTTCTCCATAACTTTCCATTTCAGTTGATATAGTATTTACTATAGATATTATATTTGCATCTACAGATAATAATTCCATTAGCACAACTTGAGTTGAAAAATATCCCAGTATATCAAGTTCAATATCTATATAATCATTCACCTTTTTTCCTATACCACCAACAGAATCACAGGCTATAACTAGATAATCTTCTTCATTTATATCTATTAAACTCAAATCTCTATAAAATCTCATCTTTTTTATGTCCTAAAAAAACTTCGTATATAGCTATAGATAGTACTGTATTCGCAAGACTTCCTAAAAACAATGGAAGAATTACAATCGCAAATAATTTCATCCCACTAACACTAACTCCTAGAATTGAACTTGCCCCGGCAGCTATAAAAGCCCCTAAAACTCCATTTAATAAAACTAATACTATTCCGGCTAATATCTTATTTATTTTATAGAGAATTCCAAAAATGTATGTAAATACAAACATCTCTAAACTAATTATAATATGCATAGGTAATGTTAGTGAAAAACCACTCAATGCAGCACTGATTAAATGACCAATAAGGCCAATTAATCCTCCTATTTGAGGCGATATCAATAAAGCTCCTAGAAATGCTGGAGTAGAGTCGAATGCTATACTATTCTGTATCTTTATCATAGAGCCTATAAAAGAAAGAGCGATTAATATTCCAACATATGCATTTTTCTTGCTTTTTTTCATAAATTACATCCTCTCTATTATAATAAATATTATTAGTAATAAAATCTGTGATATTTCTATTGAAAAACCCAATATATCTCCAGTTATACCATCTAATTTTCTTGATATTTTCTTAATCCACAATTCCGTAAATAAAAAAGAAAGAATTATAGATATCGAAATATAGATATTATTATATGCAATTAAGATTAATAGTATTAAAAAAAATACATAGAATATCCTTTTATCTGCGAAATCCATAAATTTTTTCCCCATACCATCCTTCTTTGCATATTTAAATTTAGCACAAGTATATATTATAATCGTTCTAGATACAATAGGAAATACAAATAATAATATATACTGTATTTCTTTAAAAACCGATATATAGAATGCTGACAATATAATAAGTCCTAACGCACCAAAGACACCAATTCTACTATCCTGCATTATTTCTAAAGTTCTATCCCTATCTCTATTACTATATATTCCGTCTATAGTATCTGTAAATCCATCTATATGAATTCCACCAGTTAAAAAAATATATACTGTAAATAGTATAATACCGTATATATTCCCATATAATCCCAAATATTCCATTATATATTTTATGATACAGAGTATAGCCCCTATTATCATTCCTACAATAGGTATTAACTTCATGCTTTTTTCTATTTCTTTATCAGAAAAATCTAATTCTCTTCTTATGCTTATTCTAGTGAAGAAGATAAGAGATATTAAGAAACTATTCAAAGTTTTCACCAACCTCATTTCAACTTATTAGGTATTCCCATAAATACTATAAATACTTCATCTGAAATTTTAGCCATATTTCTATTAATCCTTCCTGCAATATCTCTAAATATCCTACTCATTTTATTCTCAGGTACTATTCCAAAGCCTATTTCATTCGTCACCATTATTAAATTCTTATCATATCTTTTTGAAAGACAAATTAATTTCTTTAATTCTTTATTAACTTTATTTTCTATTTTCTCTTCATCCTCATATTCTATCTCTCCATCTACAATATCCATCATCATATTAGTTATCATAAGTGTTAAACAATCTAAAAAAATATTTTTAGATCGTTTAAAGCTATCCTCTTTAACTATTTTTTCAAAATCTTTATATATTTCTACAGTTGACCAATTAGAGCCTCTTCTTTGCTTATGAATATTCACTCTGTTTTTCATTTCATCATCAAACGGTATCGATGTTGCAATATATAGATTTTCTTCTTTTGCAATTAAAGACTCAGCAAATTCACTTTTTCCGCTTCTTGCTCCACCTGAAACTAGTACTATCTTAGCCATATAATCACCTTTTTATATTCTATTCATTCAAAGACTTAAAGAACTCTCTTATTAATTCTACTATTATATCATTTTCGTGCTCTAATCTTATTGCAATTCTAATATAGCTTTTATCTAAAGAGTAAAAATCTTCACATACCCTTATATAAATACCTCTATCTAAGCAATATTTTTTCAGTTCATTTCCATCTGAAATATTCATTTTAATCATAAAGAAATTAGCTTCTGAATCGAATACCTCTAGTTCTTCTATACTTTTTAAAAGCAGATACATTCTTCTTTTTTCTCTTTTATACCATTCTAATGTTTTCTTCTTATAATCTTCATCTATTAAATAGAGTTCTAATGCATCTAATGCTAAACTATTTATACTCCATGGCTCTTTTATTCTATCCATTTTCTTTATAATCTCTTTACTTCCAATGCCAAATCCTACTCTCAATCCTGGAACTCCATATATTTTAGTAATAGACCTCAGTATAAAAAGATTATATTCTTCTATATAATCCTTTGCAGTCCTTCCATCACTGAATTCAATAAAAGATTCGTCTATAAATACTATCTGATCTTTCTGTTTAGCATTTTTCAATATACTCTCTAACTCAATTTCTGAAAGCAATTTCCCTGTAGGATTATTTGGATTACATATAAATAGACAATCTATAGAATCTGCTTTAAAAATCTCATCGTAATCTAGTAGTTTAACTACCTTTATTTGATTTAATACTGCAGCTCTCTCATATTCAGTGAATGTAGGCTCTAATATGGCAATCTCTTTAAAATTCATTGCCCTGATAAATAAATAAATGAGTTCAGTCGCTCCATTTCCTATAATAGTATTCTCTTTGTCAATAGATAAATATTCTGATAATTTCTCCTTAGTTGAATCTCCATTTATTTCTGGATAGCTATCAAGACTATTCAGTTTTTTAATTATATTTTCCTTTAAGCGAGGTGATATACCGAATGGATTTATATTCACACTATAATCTATTATATTTCCATCTCCTATATAACCACCATGTTTATTATGGTTTTCCACTTAATCACTCCATTAAAAATTATATTTAAACTTTATAAAAATTAAGAATAAGCTATTTAAAAATAAAAAGAATATTATTTCTGATATATATATCAATTTACATACTAAGATTATATCTTCTTCTATTAATTCTCTATCTCTATCTCCTATTTCTGGTTTATAGACAGTTTTTCCAAAATAAGTATTAGTACCACCTAATCTTACTCCTAATAGGCCTGCAACAGCAGCCTCTGGATAAGCACAATTAGGGCTTTTATGATTCTTTCTATCTCTAATTATTATTCTAAAACTACTTATTACTTTTAGATTTAAAAAAGCACCCGAAAAAGCCATTATAAATGCTCCTACCCTTGCTGGAATCAAATTAAGAATATCATCAAATTTTGCAGAAAAAAAGCCAATATCACCATATTTCTCATTATTATAACCTATCATAGAGTCTAATGTATTAGTAGTCTTATAAAAATATATGAATTCTGCAGGATATCCAAATATCGCTCCTATAAAGGCAAATAATAGAGGAGCAAGTACACCATCTACTGTATTTTCCGCTGCTGTTTCAACTGTTGCTCTTATAATTTCTTCTCTATTTAATTCTTTTGTATCTCTACCTACAAGATAGGACAATTGTCTTCTTGCCCTCTTTATATTGCTATTTTTTAATATCATATAAACTTTCTTACATTCATCTGATAGAGACTTTGCAGCTAAACCACTGAATATTATATATGTCTTAATTATATAATAGAAATAAATATTTATCCTAAGAGATATATATAGAATTGAAGAAATTACCGATATTACAATAGAAATTGAGACTAGTAATATAAATAATCCTCCTAGTCTCATATTTTTCATCTTATTTCTGACTATTTTTTCAAGCCTTGATATTAATTTACCAATTAATCTTATAGGATGGGGAAAGTCTTGAGGATCCCCTATTAAAAAATCTATTAAAATAGCTATAAAAATTAATATTATATTTTCTAGAAACATTATCCTACTCCTATTATATTCATCAATTTTTCGATATCAATATTAGAGTTAATAAATTCAGCTAATCTATCGTATTCTCTCTCTCTTCTACTTTTGTCTTCTATCCTTTTACCCTTTTTCCCAGAAAAAAGACTATCCTCTTCTTCGATATCAAATTCTACATAAGGCAATACCCCTAAACAGGGTATATTTAATCTCCTTTCTAGTTCATCTATTCCTGGCTTTAGTATATTTCTATCTCCTCTAAATTTATTAATTATAAAGGCCTTTATCCTATTGCTATCAAAATCATCTAATATCTTAACTGTTCCATATATAGAAGCAAAAACTCCTCCTCTTTCAATATCTGCAATCAATATAACTGAACTATCTACCATATTAGCTAAGCCCATATTAACAAAATCATCTTCTCTTAAATTGATTTCCGCAGGACTTCCAGCGCCTTCAATAATTATCAAATCTCTTTCTTTTTCTAATCTATTATAAGCTTCTAATACTATAGGTGCTAATCTCTTTTTTTCCTCATGATATTTTTTTGCTTCTAATTCATCATCTTCTCTTCCATTTATTACTAATCGACTTCCTGTATCTGAATTAGGTATTAAGAGTATCGGATTCATATACTCATTCGCTTTTATATTAGCCGCTTCTGCTTGAATTAGCTGTGATGCTGCTATTTTTTTATTATTTTCTAATATTATAGCATTTCTAGTCATATTCTGTGATTTGAATGGAGCTATATTCCAGCCTTTTTTTGCAAATAATCTACATAATCCTGTGACAAACAAACTCTTGCCGGCACTTGAGCTCGTACCTTGAATCATAATATTCTTTGCTTTATTTTTCAATTTATCACCTCAAAAAAGAGCACATAAAATGTGCTCTAAAAATACTTTAATTTAATGGTTCTATTTCTCCATCTTCTATGAATGATTTTATATTATTATAAACTCCTTCTATTAACTTTCTTCTAGCTGAAAGCCCAGCCCACGCAATATGAGGTGTCATTATCAATTTATCTTTTGATATATTAAGTAATTTATTGTCCCCATCTATAGGCTCTCTTTCAAATACATCTAAACATGCACCACCTATTATATCTTCATTTAAAGCCCTAATTAAATCTTCTTCAACAATTATACCACCTCTTGCTAGGTTTAGTATTATTGCATCTTTCTTCATGAGCTTTAATTTTGAATAGTCTATTAATCTATCCGTACTCTGATTTAATGGGCAGTGTATAGAAATTATATCCGCATATTTTAATAATTCATCTAATTCTAAACGTCTATATTCACAATTCATTTCCCTTGGAGAATTATATACAACTTCTGCATCAAATGCATTAGCAATATCTGCTACTCGCTTACCAATATCGCCTAAACCTATTATTCCCCATTTCAAATCGGATAATTGTCTTATGGGCATATCTAATCTTGTCATCATATTAGATTCTGTATATTTTCCTGTTCTTACATAATCTTCCATACTCGATATATGATTTAGCATAGATAAAGCCATTGAAAATGTATGTTGTACTACGCTCTCAGTAGAATATCCTGCTACATTATAAACTTTTACTCCTTTTTCTTTAGCATAATCTAAATCGACATTATTATATCCTGTAGCTGTAATGGCTACCATTTTTAATTTCTTAGCTCTATCTAAGAACTCTTTGTCTATATCTATTTTATTAATTATTACTATATCTTTATCTTCTACTCTCTCTAGAATCTCTTCTCTTGACAGTCTCTTAAATAATTCTAATTCTCCAAATTCTGAGAATTTATCTAATTTAATATCATCACCTAATGTTTCGTAATCTAAAATTGCTATTTTCATAATCATCAACTTCTTTAAATTCGAAGTATTTTACACCTCTCTTTTAATCTACTGGTACTATTTTCTTTAAAAAACCAAAACCATCAGTATATTCTATTTCAGTATATGATCCATTTTTCACTTGGAATCTCCACATATCTTTTAAATCAAAATTTAATAAATATATCAATATTGTTTGGATTACAGCTCCATGACTCACGATTATACAATCTTCATCTCTTTCTATAATGCTATCTATGAATGGTATAACCCTATTTCTTAAATCCATTATTGATTCTCCATCTGGAACTCTATAGTTTACAAAATCAGAATTCCAAGATTCCCATATTTCACTATGATTTTCAGATATGTATCTTCCTGTTTTTCCTTCAAAAATTCCAAAATTAACTTCTATGAGTTCTTCTATAAATTCTATCTTTTTATTCAATATTCTGCTAAGATGTATTGCCGTATATTTAGTTCTATTTTTGGGACTAGAATATATTTTTTCGATATTTCCATCATATTTTTTAATCTCTTTTCCAAGCTTAATTCTCTGAATAGAACCATTTTTTGTAATAGGATAGTCTGTCCATCCGCTGAATTTTTTATCCTTATTAGCTTCGGTCTCAACATGTCTTACTAAAACTATATTCATTTAATCGTTTCATTCCTTTTTTAATGATTTTCTCACGGAAACTTTATTCTTATTTATATTTAATTCATCACTTAGTCCTTTGACTATTAAAAGCCCTCTTCCATTTGAATTCAGATCATATACATTATAGGAGTCTGTACAGTATTCAAAACCAACACCTTCATCCTTAACACAAATCTTCATCTCATCATTTTCTAAGAATATTTCTAATTGGACTTTTTTACTCTCGTCTAAAAGATTCCCATGTATTATGGCATTTATAACGAGTTCTGTCAATATAGTTCTCGTCTCAAAAATCACATCTTCTTCTTTTATTGACTTTCTTAATTCTACTAAAATCGCATTTATCTCATTTTTAACTTGTTCTAAACTGCTACCCATCTCTATATTTAATTTATGACTTTCCAAAACAATCACACCTTATTTTATAAATAATTACCTATTCTATATAGTACCCAAATTCTGAGTATATAATTAAATTTCTATAAACTTTATATAAGAAAATTATGATTTACTGAATATATATAGTATTTTCATATATATAGATAAAACTATATAATAAAATATACGATTTTTAAAATTTATAGTTTTTTTCTTCTCATTTCGGGTATAATATTATATAGGCAAAATAACTTAATTTAATAATTTTTTAGGAGGCTTGTTAAAATGGATAGCTATGTATGTTTACCTTGTGGTTATGTTTATGATCCTGAGGCAGGAGATCCTGATAATGGAATAGAACCAGGAACTCCTTTTGAGGAATTACCTGATGACTGGGTTTGCCCAGTATGTGGTGCAGATAAAGAGAATTTTGAAAAAGAATAATATATTAAAACCACCTAAGGTCTATAGACCTTAGGTGGTTTTCTATTTCTATCTATTCTTCTCTAATCTATCTATTCTTCTTCTCTAAATTGTCTATTTATCTCAAATAGTTCACTCAGTACTTCCCATACTTTATCCTTATTAAGCTTTTTGCTCGCAGAAAATGGTATTATAAAGCTTCTATCCTCTATTTCAAGTTTATCTGCTATAATCTTAATATGCTTTTGCCATTTCCCTCTAGAAATTTTATCAGCTTTTGTGGCAATTACAATTCCATTAAAGCCACATTTCTTTATCCATTCATACATCATTTTATCGTGTTCTCCTGGTTCATGCCTTATATCTACAAGCAATATCACTTCTATTAAGCTATTCCTGCTTTTAAAATACTCCTCTATCATTACTGCCCATTTTTCTCTATTGCTTCTAGAGGTTCTGGCATAGCCATAGCCTGGTAAATCTATTAATCTCATATCATCATTTACTTGATAGAAATTTACTGTCTGTGTTTTTCCAGGCTGTCCACTAGTTCTAGCTAAATTTCTTCTATTTACTAATGTATTTATCAAGGAAGATTTCCCTACATTTGATCTTCCTGCAAATGCTATCTCTAATATTCCTTCCTCAGGATATTGATCTTTTCTTCCAGCAGTAATCAATAGTTCTGCTTTATTTATTTTCATAATTATTTTCCTTTACATCTGAGACAGTTTCAAAGCCTTTATTTATATTTATATCGTCTAACTCTTTTCCAAATACCTTTTTTATAACTTCGTCCATATTTTTTACAAATGTGAATTCTATATCTTTTTTTACTTTATTTGGGACTTCATCAATATCTCTTTTATTGTCAATTGGAAGTATAACTCTATCGATACCTGCTCTATGCGCTGCTAATACTTTTTCTTTAATGCCTCCAACTGGTAAAACTGTTCCTCTCAATGTCACTTCACCAGTCATAGCAAGCTTATTATCTATTTTTTCTCCAATTATTGCAGAGATAACTGCTGTAGCCATAGCTATACCTGCAGATGGTCCATCTTTAGGCGTTGCTCCTTCTGGAACATGTATATGAATATCGTGTTCTTTGAAAAACTTTAAATCTATATTTAAAACTTTCATTCTAGATCTTATATAAGATATTCCTGTCATGGCCGATTCTTTCATGACATCTCCTAGTTTTCCAGTCAATTGAACTTTTCCATTTCCTGGCATTATATTTACCTCTATCGAAAGAGTTTCTCCTCCTACAGATGTCCATGCTAGACCTCTAACTAAACCGATTTGACTTTGTTCTGCTATCAATTCAATTCTAAATTTCTTATTTCCTAAATATTTTACTATATTATTATTAGTTATTCTTGCCTTCTTGCTTATGCCTTCTACAATATCCTTTCCAACTTTCCTACAGAGATTTGCTATCTCTCTTTCAAGATTTCTAACTCCAGCTTCTCTAGTATAGCTATCAATTATTTCATAGAGAGCATTATCAGAAATAGTCATCTTTTCTTCTGATAGTCCATGCTCTTTTAATTGTTTCGGTAATAAGTATTTCTTAGCTATATTGAATTTCTCATCCCTTGTATAACCTGATATTCTTATAACTTCCATTCTATCTAATAATGGTCCTGGTATAGTATTCAAAGTATTAGCTGTAGTTATAAACATTACTTTTGATAAATCGAATGGTAGTTCAAGATAGTGATCAGTGAAAGTTGAGTTCTGTTCTGGATCTAAAACTTCTAATAATGCTGATGCCGGATCTCCTCTAAAATCACCGCTCAATTTATCTATCTCATCTAAAAGAAATACAGGATTCTTTGTCCCAACTTTCCTTATAGAAGATATTATTCTTCCAGGTATAGCTCCTATATAAGTCCTTCTATGACCTCTTATCTCAGCTTCGTCTCTAACTCCACCTAGGCTCATTCGAATAAATTTTCTTTCAACAGATCTCGATACTGATTTTGCTATTGAAGTCTTACCAACTCCTGGCGGCCCAACTAAGCATAGAATTGGAGCTTTAGGATTATCTGAAAGCTTTCTAATTGCAAGATATTCCAATATTCTTTCTTTAACATCTTTTAATCCATAATGATCTTCATCTAGTATATCCCTTGCCATCTTTATATCTATTCGATCTTCTGTCTCTTTATTCCAAGGTAAATCGAGTATACAATCAAGATAATTTCTAATCACTCCTGCTTCAGCTGAAGTAGATCCTACTTTTCCTAATCTCTGAATTTCTTCTTTGACTTTAGTTGCAACTTCTTCATCTAAATCCAGAGACTCTGCTTTTTTCATATATTTTCTCATCTCTTCAGTTTCTTCTACTTCACCATCTCCAAGTTCCTTTTGTATAGCTCTCATCTGTTCTCTTAAATAATAGTCTTTCTGAGTTTTATTTATCTGCTTTTTAACTCTTCTATTTATCTTCTCTTCTATCTTCATTATCTGTATTTCTTTTTCAACTAAAAGTCTTAATTCCTCAAGTCTTGTTTTAATATCTAAAGTCTCTAAAATCTTTTGCTTTTCTTTTATATTTATAGGAAGATATGATGCTACTACATCTGTAAATTTATTCACATCATCAATCTGCTCAAGACTAGATATTGACTCTGGAGATATTTTACCCCCAATTGTCACTAATTCTTCGAAAGCTTCCATCAGAACTCTTTTCATAGCTTCCGTTTCTAAATCACTCTCTGATATATTATAATTTATGACTTTTTCATGTCTAGATAAATCTTCAACATAAACTTGTATATATGGCTCTTCAAAATCAATCGAATCAATTCTTCCTCTACTGACACCACTTACTAATAATCTCATAGCATCTCCTGGAAGTTTAAGAACCTGTTTGATCTTACATATTACTCCTATATCGTAATAATCTCCTTCTTTTGGATCTTCTATTTCAAGATTTTTTTGTGCTGTCAAAAATATCATAGAATCATCTTCCATAGCAGCATTTAATGCCTCTATAGATTTGCTTCTACCTATATCAAAATGTTGTACTGAATTCGGTAGTATTGATATGCCTCTTAATGGTATCATAGGCATTCTTAACATAGTATTGCCTCCTTTACTGCACATTTAAATATCTATATAAATTTACCCCCGCGGATGCACCTTTAATATCTGTCGTCATCCTTTCTATTATTTCAAGTTTAATATTCTTATTCTTATTTAAATTAAATTCATCTTTATATATTATCTTCATCATCTTCTTCATAGCACGCCTTGCTATTATTTCTATAGGAAGATTTATTGTTGTGAGAGTTGGTTTCATAATAGATGCTAATTCTATATTATCGAATCCTACTATTGACACATCGTTTGGAATCTTTATAGAATTCTGTGTGAGAAAATTTATAGCTCCAATTGCCATAAGATCAGTTGCTAGGAAGATTCCATCAATTTCAATATCTCTTTTAGCTAGCTTTTTCATCGCTTCATATCCACCTTTTATATTGAAATCACTATATACTATTCTTCTATCTACAATTTCTAATCCTTTTTCTTCTAAAGCAGATATATACCCTAATTCTCTATCTTTAGATACATTTATATAATTTTCTCCACCTATAAAAACAATCTTTCTATTCCCTTTATCTAATAAATACTCAGTTGCCATTTTACCGGCCATTATATTGTCTACAGCTATATTCTTTATATTTTTTTCTTTTTCAATATTCTTATCTAATGCAACTACAGGAATCTTCAGTTTATTTATAATATCTATTATCTCTTGATTTTTTCTGAAAGTAGCATATATTATTCCATCAACTCTTCTCTGTGAAAATTCAAGAAGATACTTCTTCTCTCTTTCAATATCCCAATTAGTATTACATAGTAAAACATTGTATTCATGCTGTTCTGCAACCGTTTCTATAGCTTTAGCTATCTCAGCAAAATAAGGACTCGTTATATCTGGTACTATAAGCCCTACCGATTGAGTTATATCTGTAACTAAACTCCTAGCTAATGCATTTGGCGTATAATTCAATTCCTCTATGGCTTTATTGATTTTATCCCTAGTAGTTTGACTAACGTATCCACTATTATTTATAACTCTTGATACTGTAGTAATAGAAGTTCCTGTTGCTTTAGCTACATCTTTAATAGTTGCCATAATCTTCCTCCTATTTTAGTATTTTAAAGTCAAAACTATCTGATCATCATATAATTCGCCTATAATTATATCATAAAATATTTAATTCAAAAGAAAAAGTCTACATTTTATGTAGACTTTTCCTTTTCTATATTTGAATTAATCTATCTTCTCAGGAGCTTTTAACACTAATTCTGGTTGAGTTTTATTTAAAACCGTGTCTTTAGTAATAATACATTTTTCTATATCAGTTCTAGAAGGTATTTCATACATTATATCTAGCATGATTTCTTCTAAAATTCCTCTCAATCCTCTTGCTCCCGTTTGTCTTTCTATAGCTTTGTTTGCGATTTCTTCTAATGCCTCTTCATCGAATTCTAATTCAACACCATCTATATTAAAAAGTTCTGCATATTGTTTAACTAATGCATTTTTCGGTCTAGTTAAAATCTCTATTAATGCATCTTTGTCTAAATTGTTTAAAGTTACCATAATAGGTAATCTACCTATGAATTCAGGAATTAAACCAAATTTCAGTAAGTCCTCTGGTCTCAATTCTTCATAAATCTTTTTAATATCTTTATCTTGTTGCGATTCTATATCTGCACCGAATCCCATAGCTTTTTTTCCAATTCTATTCTGAACAATATCTGCAACTCCATCGAATGCACCACCAACTATAAATAGTATATTAGTAGTATCTAATTGTAGGAAATCTTGATGCGGATGCTTCCTTCCTCCCTGTGGTGGTACAGAAGCAACTGTTCCTTCAAGAATTTTCAAAAGCGCTTGCTGAACACCTTCACCACTTACATCTCTCGTTATAGAAGGATTTTCAGACTTTCTTGCTATTTTATCTATCTCATCTATATATATAATCCCTTTTTCAGCTTTTTCAACATCGTAATTCGCATTTTGAATTAATTTTAAGAGAATATTCTCAACGTCTTCTCCAACATATCCTGCTTCAGTAAGAGATGTAGCATCAGCAATAGCAAAAGGTACATTTAATATTCTTGCTAATGTCTGTGCTAAAAGAGTCTTTCCTGAGCCAGTTGGTCCAATCATTATTATATTACTTTTCTGTAATTCGACTTCCGGATTTTTCGACTGTTTATTAATCCTCTTATAATGATTATATACAGCTACAGCTAGAGCTTTTTTCGCTTTATCCTGTTGAATTACATACTCATCTAAGACCTGCTTTATTTCTGTTGGTATAGGAAGATCGTCAAATTCCAAATTACTATATTCTTCTAACTCATCCTGTACTATTTCATTGCAAAGACCTATACATTCATCACAAATATATACATCTGGTCCTGCAACTAGCCTCTTAACCTGTGATTGGCTCTTTCCACAGAATGAACATTTAAGCTCTTTATCATCATTCGTATTTGCCATCTTCATTCCCCATTCGAAATTAATTTTTTGAAGTAATTACCTCATCTATTAATCCATATTCCTTAGCTTTATCAGCAGTCATAAATTTATCTCTATCTGTATCTTTTTCTATGACTTCTAATGGCTGTCCTGTTCTTTCACTTAATATCTCATTTAATCTACTTCTCATCTCTATAATTCTCTCTGCATGAATCCTTATATCTTCAGCTTGTCCTCTTGTTCCACCTAATGGTTGGTGTATCATTATCTCTGAATTAGGTAATGCAAATCTCTTTCCTTTAGTACCTGCTGCTAATAAAAAAGCACCCATACTAGCAGACATACCTATACAGATTGTAGATACATCAGGTTTAATATATTGCATAGTATCATATATTGCAAATCCAGCCGTTATAGAACCTCCTGGACTATTTATATAAATTTGTATATCTTTATCAGGATCTTCTGCCTCTAGAAAGAGTAATTGTGCAACTACAAGGCTAGCTGTTACATCATTTATCTCATCACTGATAAAAATTATTCTCTCCTTTAAAAGCCTTGAGTATATATCGTATGATCTTTCCCCTCTACTGGTCTGTTCTACTACCATTGGAACTAATGCCATACTTATCTCCTCCTATTAAACTATTTTTGCATTATCTACTAAGAAGTCTATAGTCTTTTTCTTTATCTTAGTCTTTTCTAAATACTCCATATCATCTTCGCTTAAATTCTGTCTTAATTTATCTATATCCTGTCCATATTGCTTAGAAAGTTCTAAAAGCTCTTCATTTAAATCTTCTTCAGTAGCTTTTATATCTTCTTTCTTACCAATCGCTTCTAAAACTAAATCTGCTGTTACAAATTTCTTTGCATTTTCAGCAAACTGAGATCTAAAATCTTCCATAGTCTGATTGCTAAGTTCTAGATATTTTTCTATATCTATTCCTTGATAACTTAGTCTATGAGCAAAATCATTTACATTCATATCTATCTGATTTTCTATCATTATTTCTGGTATATCTATCTCAGCATTTTCACATGCTTTTTCAACTACTTTATCTTCCATCTCAATCTTTGCTTCTTCTTCTTTTTGAGCAGTTAATTTATTTTTTATATCTTCTTTTAATTCTTCTAATGTGTCAAACTCACTAACATCTTTTGCTAGTTCATCATCTATTTCTGGTGATTCTTTTACTTTAATTTCATGAATTTTCACTTCGAATTTAGCATCTTTTCCTGCTAATTCATCAGCATGGTATTCTTCTGGAAAAGTGAGTTCTACATCTACTTCTTCTCCTACTTCTTTTCCGATTAATTGTTCTTCAAAACCTGGTATAAAGCTACCTGAACCTATTTCAAGCTCTTGATTTTCTGCCGTTCCACCTTCGAACTGCTCTTCACCTACAAAACCTTTATAATCTATAGTCAAGATATCGCCTTCTTCTACTGCTCTATCTTCTACCTCAACTAATCTAGAGTTTGCATCTTGTATATTCTTTAATTCATTCTCTACAGCATCATCTTCTATTGAATATTCTATTTTTTCTACTTCTACACCCTTATATTCACCTAGCTTTACTTCTGGCTTAACAGTAACTTCTATTGTAAACTCAGGATTGCTATCTTCTCCAAAGTTTTCATCTATGAGGACTGGTCTATCTACAGGCTCTAAATTATGCTTTTCTATAGCTTCCGAGTACTTGCTAGGGAATATGCTATTCACTGCCTCTTCTATAAATATTCCTTTTCCATAATTAATTTCTATTATCTTTCTTGGCGCTTTTCCCTTTCTAAAGCCTGGAATATTAAATTTTCCTCTGTTTTTTATATAAGCTTGATTTAATGCTTTTTCAAACTCCTCTGAAGGTATTTCAATTTTAATAGTAACTATATTATTCTCTTTTTTTTCTATAACTGAACTCATTTCTTCCTCCTATAATGAAATGTAATTTTTTGTTAATTTACATTTAATCTGTCTACCGTTATTTTAATTTTATCCACTTAATTATAACATATATTTTAACTACTATCCAATTATAATAATCATTTGATTCCCATATAAATTTTAGTAAAACAGTACAAAAAAACCCTTGTCTTATAAACAAGGGTTTAGAATGGTGCGGAAGAGAGGACTTGAACCCCCACGTCAATGACACTAGATCCTAAGTCTAGCGCGTCTGCCAATTCCGCCACTTCCGCTCAGTCTTTTTGGGAACATTTTAAATTATACCATATACTCTTTCATAGTCAATAGTTTTATTGTCTTTTCTATAGTATAATTAAGAAAAAGATTTGAAGCAGTCTCTATTTGCTGAACTTAGTTTCATTGAATTTTCGCTATCATAGTGATAAAATTCAATTTGTAAAATAATTATGGGAGGAGTTAAATTGATTTTTAAATTATTAAGAATAAAACAATGGATAAAGAATTTTTTCATATTTGGAGCATTAATTTTTTCTTTTAATTTCACAAACTCAGAAAAATTAATAGATTCTATTATTGCATTCTTCTTATTCTGTTTTATTTCTTCATCAGTCTATATATTAAACGATTTAGTAGATATAGAAAAAGATAAATTGCATCCAAAGAAAAGGAACAGACCTTTAGCTAGCGGTATGATAAAGCCTAAGACCGCAATAATCATAATGGTAGTTCTTATTCTAATATCCTTAATTGGTTCTTTTGCCTTTAATAAGAGTATAACTATGGTTCTAATCTTATATTTTATAAATAATATACTCTATTCTTTTTGGATAAAAAATCTAGTTATATTGGATGTTATGTCGATTGCAATAGGCTTTATATTGAGAGTAGTTACAGGGGGGTTAGCAATTGATGTAGAGCTCTCTCCATGGATAATACTCTGTACCCTATTCATATCTCTATTCTTAGGCTTTGAAAAGAGAAATGCTGAAAAAAGAGTCTTAGAAGAGGATTCTTCTTCGCATAGAGCAAGCCTTCAAAATTATACTCAGGATATGTTAGATCAATTTATTACAATTTCTTCTACTTGTACATTGATCTTCTATGCCTTATATACAGTATTAGTACATGAAGATAGTCCATTTTACTTAACTAATATATTCGTAGTCTATGGATTGTTTCGCTATAAATATCTTGTAAGTGTTAGAAATGAAGGTGGTAGTCCTGCTGACGCAGTACTCGGCGATAGATCTATAATATTTACTGTATTGTTATGGATTATATCTTGCATAATTATCTTTATGAATTTTTAATGGAGGAGTTTAATTGGAACAGAAAATAGCGTTTTTCGACTTTGATAAAACATTACGAGGTGGAGATTCTATGTTTGATCTTTTAATATGGTCTTTAAAAAGATATCCTACTAAAATAATCCCCTCTTTTTTTAGGTTGACTTTAGGAAGTCTAAAATTTATATTCAGTGGCTTTAAAAATATATCTGTATTAAAAAATAGTATTTTTTCAGTAGTTAGATATCTAGATTCTGATGATATAGAATACTTTTCAAAAAATATTCTATTAAAAAAGAAATTCTATAAAAATGGATTGGAAGAAATTGATAATTGCTTAAATGAAGGATATAAGATCTTTCTAGTATCTGCTTCTCCTGAAAAATATCTCAAACCTTTAAAAGATATTTTAAAAGTCGATGAAATTATAGGAACTATAATAGATGATAAAGGTAATATAATTGGAAATAATTGTAAATCTTTTGAAAAAGTAAGACGAATTGATGAAATTTTAAAAGAGCGTAATTGGAAGATAGACTACGAGAATAGCAAGGGTTTTTCTGATTCACTCTCTGCAGATGGTCCTATGCTAAATCTAGTAAAAAATAGATATTTAATAAATTCAAAAAAAAGAGTGGACGGTTATAATAATTTGTCTTGGAGGTAATGAAATTGAAAAACAGAAATTTAAAATTCGGAATATTTCTAATGACTTTATCCTCTTTACTTACAGTAATTGGCCAGCTATTATGGGATTTTGGTAAGTCTGCAAATATGACTACAGATTTTATCCTAATTTTTTTAGGATTCAGTCTCTACGGTCTAGGATCTTTACTAATGATATATTCTTTTAAATATGGAGAGCTGTCTATATTATATCCTGTAATGGGAACTTCTTATATCTTTGCATTGATAGTCGCGAGAATCGTCCTAAATGAATCTATTACAATATCAAAAATTTTAGGTATATTCTTAATCCTATTAGGAATAAGCTTTATAGGTAAGGGAGAGACTCAAAATGATTAAAATAATTTTAATAATTATAGCTATGACTCTCTTCGGTGCTTTAGGTAGCTTCTATCTAAAAAAATCAGCTGATTCTATGACTAATATATTCAGCCTTTTAAAAGATAAGAACTTTTATATCGGTATTATATTGTTCTGCTTAGGTGCTGTATTTAATATATATGGACTGAGATTTGTAGATTACAGTATACTTTTCCCAATAAAATCATTAGCTTATATATGGACAATAATAATTGCTAGAATATTTTTAAATGAAAAGCTCACTAGATATAAATTAGCTGGCATAAGTTTAATTCTTATCGGAGTCATAGTTCTGTCCATATAAAAAAGTATCAGAAATAATTTCTGATACTTTTTTTATCTATAATCTTCAAAATTTAGTCCACCACGAAGTGGCAATTTAGTTTTATATCTTATATACTGTCTATAATGTTCTTTATTGATCGCTCTTTCCCAGTACTCTTTATCCACTTCATACCTTAACCATTCCAATTCTCTTTGTGCTATTTTCGAATATTCTATCTGATACTCTATAGAATTCGCAGCTAAATGTAAGCTATTTGCTATTAATGTCACTCCTAATAACGCCCCGAAAAATTTCGGTATAATGTCTTTTCTGCTAAGATATCCAACTGTCATCATAGGTGGAATTATCCAAAAATAGCTGAAGTATCTAGCCCACCATATTTCTTTACTCAATACTCCTATTATTGCTATCCCTATTATCATAGAAATGAAATACTTTCTATTTTCACTCTCTAAAAAGCAATATGCTATCGCTAATAGAATAGAGATAGGCATTATTATGAATGAAAACAATCCAAACCCTCTAATCCTTTGATCTGGTCCTGCATATGCCTTTTTATTTCTCAACTGAAATAAATCTCCTTTTTGGAATATATTCTCTTCAGTCAAATCATATTCACCAGGTGATAGATATTGAGATTTAACGAATTTCTCTACATAATTTATATCTCTCAATGATATTGGTGTATTTGGTGTCATTATATCTTCGCTGTCTTCACCGTTCCCAATCAATGGATAGAATGGATTACCATTTTCTATAGTGTTCTTTACATAAGGACTATATCCTAATACTATAGTTATTATGAGGAATGATGCCAATAAAAACTTAAATAAACTCTTGAATTCTGTCCTATTTCTAGTCATAAATATTAATATTAAAAATATGAATAAGAATACTGAACAGTAGGCAAGGCCTGTGAACTTAATATTAGATATAAATGCTGCAGCACAGAACAATACCATTCTATTACTCTTTTTATACTCTCCACTTTCATCTTTCCATATGAAAAAAGCAATCATAAATATCATTATTAAAAATAGTCCTAATGCTGAATCTTGATAGAAGGTAAATCTCTGTCCCCAAGAAACTGGATTGAAAAATAATAATATAGCTCCTAATATCGGAAAAGTATAGTTTTTAGTATTAAAAAATTTTCTAAAGAAAGGAATTGAAATTATAAATGCATTTATTTCAAAAAACAAATTATATAGCTTTCCCTTCTCTAGATCTCCTAAGAATTCTATAGTATTCGCTGCAAGATACCAAGTTGCTTTAGAATAATAATAGGACCATTTGCCAATATTGCCTTTATTTGAATAGACGGGATTCCAGCCATCCATTAATCTAATTATAGCCTCACTATGATACCATCTTCCATCAACTGAAGGGTCCCAAATATTTTTTACTATCATAGATAAAATAAAAACTATTACCATAAAAGCAATATAGTATATTAACCCTCTTTTATAATCCATATACTCACTTTCTCTTGATCTTAAATAAGAATAAATCATAATTCCAATAAGTGAAAATACAGGAAACTGCCAAGGTCCAATTCCAAAATCTATGAAGAGGAATAATGCACTACCTATAAAAACTGAACAGATCATTATTAAAAGAGAGTAGCCAAAATCTAATATCTTTCTATCTAAATAATTTTCTTTCATCCATTTCACCTCTATGTATTTTTCCTTATATAATTAAAGACCAATTACTTTGAAAGTAATTGGTCTTTATATTGGTGCGGAAGAGAGGACTTGAACCCCCACGTCAATGACACTAGATCCTAAGTCTAGCGCGTCTGCCAATTCCGCCACTTCCGCATATTGGTGATCCATCCGCGACTCGAACGCGGGACACCCTGATTAAAAGTCAGGTGCTCTACCGACTGAGCTAATGGATCTTATGGGGTGGATAATGGGACTCGAACCCATGACCTCCAGAGCCACAATCTGGCGCCCTAACCAACTAGGCCATACCCACCATATATCTAACAGGTCATTATTCCCTGCCAACAATAATAAATTATATACTATAAATATATTTTCGTCAATAGTTTATTTGAATTTATTTTTTTATTTTATATTTCTTTCTAGGCTTTGATATCACTCGCTTTTAAGCTTTTTGCTCTCTAGTTTATAAAGAATTTAAATATTTTTTTAATTCTTTTAACGCTTTTGCTCTATGACTTATCTCATTTTTAATTTCATTAGAAATTTCTCCAAAACTTTTATCATATCCCTGAGGTATGAATATAGGGTCATAGCCAAAGCCATTAAGACCAATTTCTTTTCTCGATATCTTTCCCTCACAAATACCTCTTAATATTTTTTCATTTCCTCTTTCATCTATTACAGCTATAGAGGTTATAAATCTAGCTTTTCTATTTTCTATATTCTTCATTTTTCTTAATAGCTTTTTTCTATTATCCTGATCATTAGAACTTTCTCCTGCATATCTAGCAGAATATATTCCTGGCTCTCCATCTAATTCATCTACAAAAAGTCCTGTATCATCTGCTATTACTAATTTTTTTAATTCCTTCCACATAGCTCTCGCTTTTATAAGGGAGTTCTCTTCTAAACTATCTCCATTTTCTTCAATATCTAAAGATTCAAATCCTGCTTCATTTTTATCTAAAATATTATAATCTAAATCTTTTAAAATTTCTTTTATTTCCTTAACTTTATTTTTATTTCCTGTGCTAAGAATTAAATCTCTCATAATCTCTACTCCTCTACAATTATAAAAATCTCGGGAAATTCCCGAGATTTTTATTTTTTATATTATCTTCCAAAATATGCATCTATTCCGTCAGCTATAGCTAACGCTGCTATATCATGATATTCGTCTGATTGTAACCAGTATTCATCATTAGGATTGCTTACAAATCCTAGTTCTGTCAATATAGCAGGACAATTAGATTTAGCTATTACAGTAAATCTAGCCTCTTTAAGGCCTCTATTAACTGCTCCTGTTCTTTCTATAAGTTTTCTTTGAACATTATCAGCTAATCTTCTTCCCTCACCTGAACCTGGAAAATAGAATGTCTCTAATCCCGTTGCAGATGTGGCGCCCGCAGAATTGAAGTGTATACTAACAAATGCATTTGCGCCATTATTATTTGCTATCTCAGCTCTTTCAGTAAGACCAACAAAATAATCAGCATCTCTTGTCATAATAGTATTATAACCTCTATCCTTCAGTATCTTCTCTAATTTCTTAGTCACATTCAATGTAACAGTCTTCTCATCATATGGATATGCTCCACCATTTCTCTTAGAATATGATGGTGCTCCTGGATCAGATCCTCCATGCCCAGCATCTAGAACTATTTTAATACCATTATTATATGCTATCTCATTATCTGGTTCTGGTTTCGGAATAGGAGCTGGTTCCGGCTCTGGAGTAGGAGCTGGCTCTGGTTCATACTTCTTACTAGTATTTATATTAGCTGTAAAACTATTTTCATCCCATTCTACAGCACAACCCAGAATAGTTTCCCCTAGGAATCTCATAGGAACCATTGTCTTATCTCCAACTAATTTAGGTGGTATCCCATAAGGAATTGTCTTAGTTTCTCCATTTATAGTGTATTCTGTGCTATCGAGTTTCATCTCAATAGTATTGCCATCTTTCTTTACAGTTATAACTCCAGTATCATTCCATTCTACCTCTGCTGACAAAGCTTCAGCTAATCTTCTAACCGGTAGAAGTGTTCTTTGATTATAAATTAGCGAAGGAAAGTCTAAATCTATATTATTTCCATTTAAAGTAGTATTTACTATTTGTAATGCCTCTAGCTTTCCATCAACATAAACATTTTTATATCCTGAATAAAGCCTTACTGCATAGTTTGCTTCGTCCCATACTACTTTGCAATCTAACTCCTCAGCTATAAATCTAAGAGGTATCATAGTCCTCTTATTAACAAGTTTTGCTGGCATATCGTAGCTAATATTCTTTTCCACACCATTTATTACTGCTTTATTACTATCTATCTTCATAGATAATTTCTTATTATTTAACGATAGATTAGCTACCATTTCTTCCTCATCCCAGCTGACTTCTGCTCCTAAAGCTTCACCTATAGCTCTTAGCGGTGCTAAGGTTCTGCTTTTATAAGTAAATGCTGGTGTATCTGTAGCTACCTTATTTCCATCTAAGTAAATATCAGCAGCTCTTACTTTTTGAATTTCTCCATCTATTGTAATATTGCTATACTCTTCAGCTTTAGCTGTATTAAAACTAAAACCGAATACAAAAGCCATTACCAATATGAATGAAGAAATTCTATTAAAAATTTTTCCCATCTTCAACCTCCTCTTTTTAATTTATTTTTAATTATAACATATTCTAAGCTCTATAGTCGATTTTTGTCAATTATTATTTATAACAACAATCATGCATATACTTACTATATTACTATAGAGCTCCATTTAACTATATTACCTTATATATTTCATCGCTTCTAGGAGGTTTTATATCAATATCCCCTTCTCTAGATTTTAATATAATTGATTTTTTTTCAGTTATTTCACCAATTATGGTTCCTTTAATATTCTCTTTTTCTAAGCCCTTTATTATATCATCCGATTTTTCTTCCGAAGCAAATATCAGCATAGAACCACTAGATATTAATTTTAAATAATTAATTCCTAGATATTGAGATATATCTTTAGTAGATTGCAATATAGGAATACTATCTTCATATAATACTATTCCCGCATTATTCGCAATTGCTGCTTCCCAAGCAGCTCCTAATAACCCTCCTTCAGTTATATCATGCATATATTTAGCTCCATTATCTGTTGCTATCTTACCGTCTTTTACTACCGAAATAAATTTTGTTAAACTCTTAGCTTCTTCTATCAATTCTTCTGATATAGAGCCTTTTAATCTATCTTCTAAATCATGAGCCATAATTGATGTTCCCTCTATACCCACATACTTTGTCATTATAACTTTATCTCCAGGCTCTATATTTTCACCTAAGCCCATTATCTTTGATTTCTCTTGCGAGCCAATAACTGTAGTGACTAATACCATTTTATTTACTACATCTGTTACCTCTGTATGTCCACCGATTATCTCTACATTCAGTCTGCTAGCTTCATTTCCTGCATCTCTCATAACTTCTTCAATATCTTTTATAGTAGCAGTTGGTGGAATCAGCATAGTTATAACTATTCCTATTGGTTCTCCTCCACTCGCTGCAATATCATTACATGATATATTTACAGCTAATTTCCCTATATTCTTAGTTGCTCCTGTTATAGGATCTGATGAAACTATACATCCTTTTTCCCCAAAATCTAGAACAGCACAATCCTCTCCAATTCCAGCATGTATGAGAACTTCTTCTCTTTTAAATTTAATATTATCTAATACTATTTTCTGTAAAACCTCATTAGGTAATTTGCCAATCTCCATATTTTTTACCTCTATCTCAATAAATTTTATTATACATTTCTAATATTATAATCTATTATCTCTTTTATTCTATCTTCACTTAAGAGTTCTACCCCAAGTTCTTCTGCTCTATCTAATTTAGAACCTGGATTCTGACCGACAATAAGAAAATCTGTTTTTCCACTTACACTTCCAGTGATCTTACCGCCTAGCTTTTCTATATATTTTTTAAGATCTTTTCTGCTTAAATCTCTAATCGTCCCTGTTATTACTAATGTCTTTCCCGTTAATATATTTTCTTCTATATCTCTGTTTTCATAGTGAATATTAATTCCTTTATTTAATAATCTATCAATATCTTCTTTTATCAAATCATTATTAAAAAACTCTATTATCTCTTCGGCAATTATATCTCCAATATCCTCAATATCTATTAATCCTTTATATTTTGCATTTCGTAAATTATCGAAAGATTTATATTTATCTGCCAAATCCTTTGAAGTCTTTCCGCCAACATTTGGTATTCCAAGACTATAAATAAATGAACTCAATTCAACATCCTTGCTCTTCTCAATTGCATTTAAAAGATTTTTAGCCTTCTTAGGTCCAAATCTCTCTAATTCTACTATATCATCATATTCTATATCATATATTTCAGAAATTTCTTTTAATCCAATTTTGTCAAAAAACAATTCTGCTGTTTTTTCACTAAATCCTTCTATATCCATTGCATCTCTACTTGCAAAATGAACCAATCTTGCTACTAACTGAGGCTTACACGATAGAGAGTTAGGGCAGAATATATGGACTCCATTCTGTATTAATTTACTATGACAAGATGGACAATATTCTGGTTTCTTTATCTCTTCATGATATTCATCATCTTGAACAGTTCCTAGTATTTCTGGTATAACTTCATTAGATTTTCTTATCCATACCCTAGAATTCATCTTAATATTTTTTCTCTGTATATCGTCCCAATTATTAAGCGTCGCCCTTTGCACTGTAGTTCCTGCAATTTCTACTGGTTTTAATATTGCTGTCGGTGTAACTTTTCCTGTTCTTCCAACATTCCACTCAATATCTAAAAGCTTAGTTGTCTTTTCTACTGCTTCAAATTTAAACGCAACTGCCCATCTAGGAAATCTCTGAGTTTCTCCTAATATATGTCTTATATTTAAATCATTTACTTTAATTACTAACCCGTCGGTTAGAATATCCAATTCTTTAATTTTTTCTTTCTCTATTTCAATTTCATCTATTATATCATCTATAGAATTAAATACCTTATTATAATCACTTATAGGAAAATTGTTTTCCTTTAAAAAATCGAGCATCTCTATTTGAGTGTTATAAGGTCTATCTTCTATATAGTTAATATTATAGAAAAAAGCTTTTAAATGTCTTCTAGCTGTTTCTTTTGGATCTAAATTTCTCAACGCTCCTGCTGCTGCATTTCTTGCATTTTTAAGCGGAGTTAGAGCCGTCTTATTATATTCATTCAATCTTGATAAGGGCATTAATCCCTCTCCTTGAACTTCTATAACACCTGTATACATTATAGATAGAGGAACTGAATTTATGGTTCTAACCTGATGCAGAATCGCTTCTCCAATTTCTCCATTTCCTCTAGTAGCTGCTTGTTCTAAAACTCCATCCCTATAAGTAAGGTTAATCGTAAGTCCATCAAATTTATACTCCATAACGTATTCAGGATAATCTAAATTTTCATCATTCTCACTATTATATTTATCTATTATTCTCCTTAAACGTATTTCCCAATCTCGAAGTTCTGAGTAGTTTTGAACTTTATCTAGACTCATCAATCTATTCATATGTCTATGCTTTTCAAATCCTGTTAATATTTCTCCTCCAACTCTCTGCGTTGGAGAATCATGCATTACTATTCCTGTTTCTTTTTCTAATTCCCTCAATTCATCATAGAGATCATCATATTCTCTATCTGTTATCGTAGGATTATCTAGAGTATAATAGTTATAATTATGCCTATTTATCTCATCTATAAGATATCTCATCCTATCCAATTCATCACCACCTAAAATATCTCTGATTTATATTTTCTTTATAGGGGCATATCCTAATAGAAGATTTTTAATTCCTTTATTTTCAAAAGCAATCGTTACTTGAGATTTATCTCCTTCACCCTCTATATTTATAACTGTACCTTTTCCTAATACCTCGTGTTCTACTTTGTCTCCAGGACTTAAGTCTATAGTTTCTTTATTTTTCATACTAGATTCTAAAGTAGGCTCATCATCAAAATATCCTGTAAATACTTTCTTAGACTGTTTCAATGCCTTTTCTGCTCTATTCGATTTTTCAACACTCATAGCACTAGTAGTATCTTCTTCGATAAATTCCGATGGTATTTCATTTAAAAATTCTGATTCATTATTGTATTTAGTCATACCAAATAATGTTCTCTTTACAGCATTCGTAATGTATAATTTCTTCATAGCTCTAGTTATTGCAACATAACAAAGTCTTCTTTCTTCCTCTAAATCACCTTCCATAATCGATCTATAAGACGGAAAAATAGACTCTTCCATACCAACTATAAATACATATGGATATTCTAACCCTTTAGCGCTATGCATTGTCATAAGAGTTATGACATCTCTATCACTTTCATCAGTCTTATCTAAATCTGATAAAAGTGCCATATCTGCTAGAAAGTCTTCTAAATTCATATTTTTATCTTCTGATACTCTTTCTTTTATCACAGATATAAATTCTTCAATATTCTCTATTCTAGATCTAGATTCAATACTACCATCAAATTCTAATGATTTCACATATCCAGTTAAAGATATTAATTCTATTATAAACTCTTCTAATGGCAGAACTTCTTTCATAGCTATTAATTTCCCCATTAACTGAGTGAAATCTTTTATATTATTCTTAATTCTATGTGTTATCTCCAATTCATCTAATTCATAAAGAGCATTATTCAAGCTAATATCATTTTCTATGCTATAAGATATTAATCTTTCAATAGTAGTTTTTCCTATTCCTCTTTTAGGCACATTAATAATCCTCTTTAAAGATAATTCATCCTCTGGATTTTGAATAACTCTAAGATATGCTATTATATCTTTTATTTCCTTTCTCTCATAGAATTTAAGTCCTCCGACTATTGTGTATTTTATATTTCTAGACATGAGCTCTTCTTCTATTACACGAGACTGAGCATTCATTCTATATAGAACAGCAAAATCTTTATTCTCCGCTTTATTTCTAAGTATGTTTTCTTGAATCTTTTTCGATATATATCTGGCTTCATCTCTCTCGTCCTGCGCTCTATATTTAGTTATAATATCTCCTTCTGGATTTTCTGTCCAAAGACTTTTATCTTTTCTCTCTTGATTATTCTTTATTAGAGCATTAGCTGCTTCTAATATAGTCTTTGTCGAGCGATAATTCTGCTCAAGAAATATTATCTTAGCATCTTTATAATCTTTTTCAAAATCTAATATATTTCTTATATCAGCACCTCTCCATCCATAGATACTCTGATCGGCATCACCAACTACAGATATATTTCTATGGTATGATGCTAAATGCTGTATCAGTCTATATTGTGATCTACTAGTATCTTGATATTCGTCTACTAAAACGTATTGAAACTTTTCTGCATAATAATCTCTAATATCTTTATATTCTTCAAATAATTCTATAGTCTTAACTATCAAATCATCGAAATCTAAAGCATTATTTTGTTGCAATTTTTTCTGATATAATCTATATATCTTTGCTCTTGAATATTCAAAGTAATCAGATTCAGAAACCATTTTCAAATTATCTTCTGGTCCTATCATCTGATCTTTCAATTTGCTTATATGAGATAATTGATCATATAAATTGAAGTTCTTCTCATTTAACATCAATTCTTCTATACAGTCTTTCATCAATGTCTTTTGATCAGTTGTATCATATATAACAAAATTATTATTATAACCACTCAATTTTTCTATTTCTTTTCTAAGAATTCTTACACAAATCGAATGGAAGGTCCCTGCCCACATATATCTTGATTCAACTTCTATTAATGACTCTATTCTTTCTTTAATCTCTCCAGCTGCTTTATTCGTAAAGGTAAGTGCTAAAATACTAGACGGCGATACTCCTAATTCTTTTATTAAATAAGCTATCTTATGTGTTAAAACCCTAGTTTTACCACTTCCTGCACCAGCTAATATAAGTAATGCTCCTTCTGTTTCTACTATGGCTTTTCTTTGTTCTTCATTCATATTATCTAATAGACTCATATAATCTCCCTCTCTTGACTCCGTCTCTTCTATCTTTAATATAATTATAGCATATATATACTTATCCAAAGAAGAAAGCAGAAAAAATAGAAGCTTATATATAGCTTCTATTTTTTCTACTTATTCTTTTTCTTAAGACTTTTAAATCCTATTTCATATCCTTTTTCACCATAGTTTAAAACTCTACTTATTCTACTTATAGTAGCTGTACTTGCATTAGTTTCTTCTTCAATCTCAGTATATTTTTTCCCTTCATCAAGTAGCCTTGCCACATGAAATCTCTGTGTCATAGATTTAATCTCTTTTACTGTACAGACATCTTCAAAAAATCTATAGCAATCTTCTATGCTCTTTAAAGATAATATAGCTTCAAAGAGTATATCAGTCTCTTTATCCTCAAGTTTAGATCTATATTTAGGCAATTTACCACTCCCAAACTTTATAAGTTTAATTTACCACTTTTTCACTATGAACTATTGAATTATATTATTTTTAAAAAAAGGACTCTTTCGAGTCCTTTTATTTTATATAGAATATTATTTATTCACTAGAATAATCCTACAATTTCTCCTGACGGTAATACGTCCATTCTTGTAGCTGCAG
>JAUNVB010000017.1 GCA_030537835.1 Andreesenia angusta
AAATATATTAATCAATCGATTTCTAAAATATTAATTCAAAATTTTACATTTTATATTATCTCATTATATCTATTAATAAAAAGATCAATTTGATCCATAATTTTCTTTGCATTATCGTTTAATACCATATTCTTACCATTTAAATACTCATAGCAGAATTCAGAATAATTATGTTTCTTCCATTTAATCAATTGCTTTAAATTCAATCCATCACCTTTTCGCTTAATAAGCCCAAGAATGGGATTTAAGAACTCATCTAGAATATAATTATCCTCAAATAGATAATCCGATCTGAGAATAGGTAAAAATATCTTAATAGTATCATCAATACTATATCCTTCATCCCTTTCATCTACAATCATAATACCACTTGGTCTTAATATATTATTCGATATTATCTTCAAACTAATGCTATAGACAATATCTCTACCATTACCATAACCAAAGAAATAATAAGGAGAACCAGCAGAAATTATATTAACTAACTCTTCATATAGTATATTGACTAATCTATCGAATCTAGTAATTGGATAAGATGGTATTCTTCTATCTATATTTGGATATTCAACCCTATATATTTTTAAATTAGTAAAATCCATCTCCATCATATCTATCTTAGACAGACTGTCATTATCTGAAGGAAATATAAATAATTTAGCCCTTTGCTCATAAATCAGATCTTCATTAATCGCCTTAAACCAAGTAGACATTTTTTAACTCTCCTATATCTTCTATTAATAATAATTATTATATTCTATTCAGTCTAACTAAGTCAAATATTTAAATAAAAAAAAGCGATTGACAATTCAATCGCTCATTAAAGACTAAATAAATCTATTTGATTAGTTTCTTGCATATTAGAAAGACAACCATGAATTCTCAGTGCCTCAATAACTGTCTTAGAACATTTCGCCCTTTTAGTCAGATCTTCAATAGATATAAATCTCTTAACTTCTCTTTCCTTAGCAATGAGTCTTGAAACATTCTCACCAACACCATCTAATGATTTAAGTGGTGGTATTATACCATTTTTACCAATTTTAAACTTATCACTATCAGAATTATAAAGATCTACCCTTTCAAATTTATAACCACGACTATACATTTCTAAACAGACTTCTAAAACGGTTAAAAGATTCTTATCTTTTGCTTTCTTATCCTTGCCTAGAGCTTCAATCTCCTTAATCTTATCTAAAACAGCCTCTCTTCCTTTTAAAATGAGTTCAGCATCAAAATCAGCTGCTTTCATAGTGAAATAAGTCGCATAGAATGCCTCAGGATATTTGACTTTAAAATATGCTATTCTAAATGACATCATAACGTATGCAACCGCGTGTGCCTTAGGGAACATATATTTAATCTTCTTACAAGAATCTATATACCAAGAAGGTACATCATTATTAATCATCTCTTCTTCATCTTCTTCAGATAGACCTCTTCCCTTTCTCACATTCTCCATTATTTTAAATGAATGCTTTTTATCTAAATTAGAGTGAATCAAATAGTTCATAATATCATCTCTAGTACAAATTACTTCAGATAGAGTAGCCGTCTTATTTCTGACTAGATCCTGTGCATTATTAAGCCAAACATCTGTACCGTGAGAGAGTCCAGATATACGAACTAATTCCGAAAAAGTAGTAGGTCTTGTATCTTCTAGCATTTGTCTTACAAAATTAGTCCCAAATTCTGGAATTCCATAAGTTCCGACTTCAGAACCTATTTCATCAGGAGTAACGCCTAAAATCTCTGTACCTAGAAATATCTGCTTAGTATCCTCATCATCTAAGCTTATCTTAGATGAATCTACATCAGTAAAATCCTCTAACATCTTTATAATACTAGGTGCATCATGTCCTAATATATCAAGCTTTAAAATCCTACCTGATATAGCATTATAGTCAAAATGAGTAGTTATTACACCCGAGTCTTTATCATCGGCTGGATACTGTATTGGAGTAAAATCATATATATCTTTATAAGATGGAACGACCATTACCCCACCAGGATGTTGTCCAGATGTTCTCTTTATGCCAGAACAGCCCTTTACTAATCTATTTATTTCTGCTTGATTTACAATCTTTTCCTTGCTTTCAAAATACTTTTTCACAAAGCCATAGGCAGTTTTTTCGGCAATAGTTCCAATAGTTCCTGCTCTAAAGACATAGCCTTCACCAAATAATTCCTCAGTATATCTATGAGCATTAGATTGATATTCTCCTGCGAAATTGAGGTCTATATCCGGTTCCTTATCACCTTCAAAACCTAGAAAGACTTCAAAAGGTATATCATGTCCTTCTTTAATCAAATTTGCATTGCATTTAGGACATTTAGCATCAGGTAGATCCACACCAGAACCTACAGAACCATCAGTTATGAACTCAGAATATTTGCATTCAGGACATATATAATGGGGTACTAATGGATTGACCTCAGTAATTCCACTCATAGTAGCTACGAAAGAAGATCCTACAGAACCTCTAGAACCAACTAGATATCCATCTTCATTCGATTTCTTTACTAATTTCTCGGCAATTATATACATAACCGAATATCCATTAGAAATAATCGAGTTTAATTCCCTTTCGAGTCTCGCCTCTACAATTTCTGGAAGGACTTCACCATAGATTTCTCTTGCTCTTTGATAATTTATCCTTCTGAGTTCATCATCTGCTCCCTCTATCTCAGGAGGATAAGTTCCCTCAGGTATAGGCCTTAATTTTTCTATACTGTCAGCAATTATATTTGGATTATCTATTACGACTTCTCTTGCTAAATCATCCCCTAGATATGAAAACTCTTCTAAGAGCTCATCTGTAGTCTTAAAATAGAGTGGAGCTTGATTATCCGAATCAGAAAAACCCTGACCGGCCATCAAAATTCTTCTAAATATCTCATCATTCTTATCTAGAAAATGAACATCTCCAGTAGCAATAACAATTTTATCTAATCTTCTTCCTAAATCTATTATGAATCTATTTATATTCTGTAATTCCTCTATAGATCTTAATTGATTCTTTTCTATTAAGAAATTATTATTCGAAATAGGTTGAATCTCAAGATAATCATAATAAGAAGCTATATTCTCTATGAACTCTAAATTTTCATTTCTTAAAATAGCAGAATACAATTCACCAGCTTCACAAGCAGTACCTATTAATAATCCTTCTCTATATTTATTTAATAATGATTTTGGAATTCTTGGATATTTAAAGAAGTAATTCATATGAGATTCAGATATTAGCTTATAGAGATTCTTAAGACCCTTTTGATTCTTAGCAAGAATTATAATATGGTTTGGTCTAGTTTTTTGAATATTATAATTCTCTTTACAGTATCTATTCAAACTCTCTATATCCTCTATACCAGATTCTTTTAATAAATCAAAAGTCTTTAATAAGATATTTGCAGTAGCAACAGAATCATCAACAGCCCTATGATGATTTTGCAAAGATATATCTAATTTTTTCGCTATAGTATTAAGTTTATGATTTTTAAGGTCAGAATATACTATTCTACAGAGCTCTAATGTATCTAGTACAGGATTATCTATTCTCTGATTATTCAATTCATATAATTTCGTTCTGATAAAAGAAGTATCAAAATCTGCATTATGCGCAACTAAAATAGAGTCTCCAATAAAATCTATGAATTTTGGCAATATACTATCTATCGTTTCACAATTTTCCACCATAGGATCTGTTATCCCTGTAAGCTCAATTATCTTATCAGGAATATGTCTTTCAGGATTTATAAGCTCTGAAAACTTATCAACTATCTTTCCATCTTTTAATTTAACTGCTCCAATTTCAATTATCTTATCATTCCTAGCAGAAAAACCTGTTGTCTCAATATCGAATACAGTGTATTCGCAATCAAAAGTCCTGCTTTCAGCATTATTTACTATATCTTTTAAATCATCTATAAAATAGCCTTCTACACCATATATTATTTTAATATCTTTTCCTTCCGCTGCAAACATAGCTTCAGGGAATCCTTGAACAACACCATGATCAGTTATGGCTATTGCCTTATGTCCCCATTCTATAGCACGATTGACTAATTCACTAGCACCCGTCATACCATCCATTGAACTCATCCTAGTATGGCAATGCAATTCAACCCTTTTCTCTAGAGCATTATCCATTCTATTCTTTTTATCTATCAATTGCAGATTCTTAACCTTAACGGCTAATTGCCTAGAATAATTATCGTATTCTACTGAGCCATTAACTCTAACATTGTTCTTGATCTTAAGTACAGGACTTAATTCCTCCTCCTGTTTAGAATCTAGAAAAATTTTAAACTCTATAGAGCTAGTATAGTCCGTAATAGAAACTATATAAATTTTCTTCTTATTCGCTAAATCAACAGTCTTTATATCGAATATTTCACCCTCAATAATTACATCTCCAGAGTTTATATTCAAATCATTAATATCTGTTATTTCACCACTAACTTCTTTTAAATAAGATCTACTCCTCCTATTATAGCTTTTCTTCTTCCAATTATTATTAAAACTATTATTCTCAACCGGAGCTTTAGTTACAGTATTAGATGGAATTATCTCCTTCTGTTTCTGTAAAGATATCCTCTTCTCCTCTTCTTCTATACCATTTTTTAATTCCTCTATCTTAGATTCAAAACATTTTTCTTCTTTATAGATATTCACAGTAACAGGATCGACGAATTCCAAATTAACTCTATTCATCAATATTGAATCCAGTTTCTCCTCTTTCATCCTCTGATAGATAATATCGCTTCCTACCGAAATATTTATCTTCTGACATTCTACATTTATATCTAAATCTTCTGACCAACCAGGATAAGATGGCATGGTCTTATTGATTATATCCATAATCTTATCAGTATAATCTTCTATACAATCGCATAGTTTTCTTCTATACCTTATATTTATTTCTACAATATTAAAATAAGAGAATCTATTTTTAAATGATTCTCTTAGATTCTCTATTTCATGATTTTCTATTATATGATCAGAAAGAAGATATATATTCATATCTTTTTTCATCTTATCTATTCTAATATTATCTATTTCTATATCGAGTAATTTTTTCTCAAATATAGCCTCATTATGGAATTTTATATCCTTAATAAAGATCTTTTTAGATTCCATACTTTCACGCCTTTCAATTCGTTTTTAAGTAATTACCTCTTTATCAAGGCTTTAGCCACGTCGAGATACATTTTCATTCTGAGTTTAAAGCCCTTAAGCATACCCAATTTTTCTTCTTTAGTCCTATGGGTCAATTTCCTGAGCTTAACCTCTTTTACTCTTATCTTTTCATTCTTTACATATTTTGTAATAGATGCCTCTAATCCGTATTGATTAATATCCTTATTCCTAACCTTATCTAATAAATCTTTCTTTATAGCTCTTTGACCTGATAGAAAGGGCGTCAATCTCTGTGCTAAATCAGTAGACATCCTACCTCCAGAGAAAATTCCTATAGTCATATCTGCTCTATCTTCAATAATCGGTAGTAATAAATCCTCAATATGCTCTTTATTAAGCCCTATGAGATCAGCATCTAATAATATTACTATATCGGATGCACGACAGTATTCTAATCCCTTCATAACTGCAGCACCCTTACCCTTATTCGTATCTATTTCAAGTACTCTAATATCATATTTACTAGCTATATTTGCCGTATCATCTGTAGAACCATCACTTATGACTATTATATAATCAATCAAATCAGAGCTCTTAACAGTTTCAATTACAGAAGCTATCGTCTCCTCTTCATTATATGCCGCTACTATCGCTGTAATGGAGTTCATCCTAATGCTCACCTCATTACTATATATTCTCATAGAACTTCTAGAGTTTCTCTATCTCTTTTAACAGCTCATCTAATAGATCTTTTTCATCAACTTTTTTTATTACTTCACCTTTTTTGAATATAAGACCTTCTCCTCTTCCACCGGCTATACCTATATCTGCTTCTCTAGCCTCTCCTGGCCCATTAACAGCACATCCCATTATAGCAACTTTAATAGGTTTATCTATATTCCTTAAGACTTTCTCAGCTCTATTAGCTAGACTTATCAGATCTATCTGTGTTCTTCCACATGTCGGGCAAGAAACAATTTCTATCTTGTCTTTTAATAATCCAATTGTTCTCAATATCTGTTTTCCAACTCTTATCTCCTCTATAGGATCTCCAGTTAGAGAAACTCTAAGAGTATCTCCAATCCCATCTAAGAGCATAGCTCCTATTCCTATAGCTGATTTTATAGTTCCACTCCAAATAGTTCCTGCCTCAGTTATTCCTAGATGAAGCGGATAGTCTGTAAGCTCTGCAATCTTTCTATATGCATTAACTGTTAATTCTATCTCCGTTGTCTTTATCGATACTTTTATATTTCTATAATCCAATTCTTCTAGAATTTTAATATGTTCCATTGCAGAATACACTAGAGAATCTTCATTTACACCATTGAATTTCTCTATTATATCTCTTCTAACAGAACCAGAATTCACTCCAATTCTAATCGGTAAATTTTTCTCTCTACAAGCTTCTACTACTTTTTTTACTCTTTCTTTATCCCCTATATTTCCTGGATTAATACGTAGTCCATCGACTCCATTTTTAACCGATTCTAATGCCAGTCTATAGTCGAAATGAATATCTGCTATTATAGGTATATTAACTTCTTTCTTTATATCAGCTATAGCCTTAGCAGCATCCATATCTAATACCGCAACTCTTACTATATCACAGCCTTCTTCTTCAAGCTGATGTATCTGTTTAACAGTACTCTTTACATTTCTAGTATCAGTATTCGTCATCGACTGAATCGGAATAGGATTATCTCCACCTATTGCCAGATTTCCACAGTATATAACCCTACTCTTTCTCCTATCCAAAATTATCCCTCATTCATATATTCATATTTAAATCAACTCATGACAGTAAAATTTATTTTATTACAAATTTTAAAATATCTTTATACGTTATAAATATAGTAATAGATATCAATAGTATGAATCCAAAAACATGTACTAAAGCCTCTTTATTAGGATCCAATTTCTTACCCCTTATAGCCTCTATTAAAAGAAAAGCAAATCTACTCCCATCTAATGCTGGTATAGGTAATAGATTGAAAAAACCTAAATTAACAGATATAAAGCCTGTTATCAATAATACATTTGCAAATCCACTTTTTGCAGCTTCTCCTACTACATATATAACTCCAACAGGTCCTGATACTTCAGATGAACTAACTCCTCCTGTAAACAATCTGCCTAAAAACTCAAACATGGCTTTTATCATATCTTTAAACATCATCCCTGATGAGCTAACTGCTTTAGTAAAAGATTTATCTACTTGTTTTACTATACCAATTATTTTTTTACCATTATCTTCTTTAATATCTATATTTAAATCCTTTATTTCATTTCCTCTTTTTACTTGTACATCTACACTGTTTTTTCCTTCTGTAATAGTTTTAGATATATCTTGCCAATCATCTATATTCTTTCCATCTATCCTTACTATCTCATCTCCTGGTCTAACTCCTGCTATCTGTGCTGGTTCATTAGGTAGTACATCTCCTATTATATTACTATCTATTGGTGAACCCATGATCATAAAATAGATCAGGAAAACGACTATTGCTAAAACGAAATTCATAAAAGCTCCAGCTAATATAACAGCCATCCTGCTTATAACCGGTTTATTTCCAAAACTAGCTTCATCGTCAGATTCCTCATCTTCTCCTTCCATTCTAACGTATCCACCTAATGGTATTGCTCTTAATGAATACTCTGTTTCATTTTTCTTTTTACCAAAGAGCTTTGGCCCCATTCCTATTGAAAACTCATGAACTTTAATTCCAACAAATTTTGCAACTGCGAAATGACCTAATTCATGTATGAATACTACTATACAGAATACAAGTAGAGCCACTATAATCGTCTGCATAAAACACCTCTATTTCATATTTTATTTTATATTTCTAATTATAACATGAAACCTTTTTATATTCTTTATTATAATTTACTAATCAAATACATTCACTATATTTAATAATTATTTTATACTTTTTTAATTATCTCTTTTCTTGCCCATTCATCTGCTGCTAATATCTCCTGTAGATTCGGCCTTTTGATATTATCATGTTTTTCTAAAACCATTTCTAATCTATCAAATATATCGGTAAATCTTATCTTTTCATTTAAGAACTGTGCTACTAACTCCTCATTTGCAGCATTTAATACGGCAGGCATAGTTCCACCCAATTTTGCCGATTCTATAGCTAGATACAATGGCTTAAAAGTATTTATATCGGGCTTTTCAAAATTCAATTGACCTATCTTTGTAAGATCTATCTTTTCTATATCATTTTCTCTTCTATTCGGCTCTGTAATAGCATATTGTATAGGTATTCTCATATCAGGAGCCCCTAATTGCGCTATTATACTACCATCTACGAATTCTACCATTGAATGTACTATGCTCTCAGGGTGAACTAATACTTCTATTTTATCTATATCTATATCGAATAGCCATTTAGCCTCTATAAATTCTAATCCCTTATTCATAAGACTTGCAGAATCAATAGTTATCTTTTTTCCCATAGTCCAATTAGGATGTTTTAATGCATCTTCTAATTTAACTTTTTCTAAATCCTCTCTCTTCATTCCTCTAAAAGGCCCACCAGATGCAGTCAATAAAATCTTTTCTATTTCATTCTGTCTCTCTCCATTTAAACATTGATATATAGCTGAATGTTCACTATCTACTGGAATTATCTTAATGCCATTTCTTTTAGCTTCTTCCATAACTATTTCACCTGCAGTGACTAATGTCTCTTTATTAGCAAGTGCTATTGTTTTTTTGCTTTTTATAGCTTCTAGTGTAGGAATCAATCCAACCATACCTACTACAGAGGTAAATAGTATTTCTGAATCATCTTTTGCTATAGTCTTCATTCCTTCAATTCCAGATAGTATTTCAACACCATCTACCATCTCTTTTAATCTATTTCTAAGCTCTTCATTACCTACTGAGACCATTTTTGGTTTAAACTCTTCTATCTGCTCTTTTAATAATTCAATATTTGAATGAGCCGATAGAGATATTATCTCTAAATCATTTGATTTTCTAACTATATCTAAAGTCTGTCTTCCAATAGAGCCTGTTGAACCTAATATACTTATCTTTTTCAATTTAACACCTCAATTAGTTTTTATATAATTATACCATTAATATCTATTTAGGTCGATTTTTTATAATCCAATATATATAATCTATAAAAAAGACATCCAATCTCTTGGATGCCTTTTTAAATAAGATCTTATCTAATAAAATAATACATGAAATAATATACTATTGGAGCTGTGAATATTATACTATCTAATCTATCTAAAATACCACCATGGCCTGGCATTATATTTCCATAATCTTTAATCCCAGATTCCCTTTTAATCTTAGATGCAAATATATCTCCTAATACAGAAACTAGGGATACTAATACTGCCATTATACCTATTTCTAAAAGATATTCTGGATTGAATTTATATGCAAATATCAATCCTAATAGTACTCCTCCAATTATACCTGCTATGAATCCTTCTATTGTTTTCTTAGGTGATAAGCTCGGTGCTAATTTATGTCTACCCAGCGACTTTCCTATAAAATATGCAAAGGTATCAGATCCTGAAGCTATTAAAAATACATACCAAATATTCACACTATCCGCAAAATCGTATAAATATGACATCATATAGACTAGATAGAATCCTCCTAAAAGGGATAGAGCTAAATCTCTAGTCTTGACCTGTGATAAAAATACGAATTCACAGAAAATAAATATCAGATAAAGAAATATTACAAAGTTCATATATTCCTGCATATTAAAGTACTTTATGAAAAATAACGATACTGCAAATAAATAATTTATCGTAATAGGTAGTCTACTATCCTTTATCGAACTAATAGCATTATTGTATTCAAATAGAGCGATTAAAGATAGTATTAATATGACTATATCGAATACTGGATTGCCAAGATAGACGACTAAAAACAATAGCGCTAATCCTATCAATCCTGATATTATTCTCGTTTTCATTTTATATCTCCAAATCTCCTATTCCTATTTTGGTAGAGCTCTATAGCCTTAAAGAATTCATCTTCTGTAAAATCAGGCCAAGCAGTCTCTGTAAAAATAAATTCACTATATGCTAATTGATATAATAAAAAATTACTAAGTCTTTGCTCTCCACTCGTTCTGATCATAAGATCGGGATCAGGTTGATCTTCTGTATATAGATATTCTTTAAATTTCTCTTCATCTAATCTCTCTATATCTAATTTCTCATTCGAACAGTCCTCAACAATATTTTTAACCGCTCTTATTATCTCTAATCTCGAACCATAATTCAATGCAATATTTAATACTATATTATCGTTATCTTTAGTTCTTATTATTGCTTTCTCAATCTCTTCTCTTACTTTTTTAGGAATTCTATCTAATTCACCTAGAACTCTTATTCTCACATTTTTTCTATCTAATTCATCTATTTCTTTTTTCAAATAATTTGCTAATAATTGCATCAAAACGCCTACTTCATCTGAGGGCCTCTTCCAATTCTCAGTTGAAAATGCATATAGCGTAAGATATTTTATATTCAATTTATCTACTGCCTTAATAATATCTCTTACCCTCTCAACTCCAACCTTATGTCCTGCAGTTCTAGGCATTAATCTTTTCTTTGCCCAACGGCCATTCCCATCCATTATTATTGCTACATGTTTGGGAATCTTTTTCATATCTATATTATAATCTTTTAAATCCATAAATTACGCCCCTTAGCAATACAATTAATTTCGATAATAAATTAAGCCGATTAATCAAACTATAGTCGATTATCGGCCGGTTAATAATCTTTTTAAAAATAACAGTAGATTATTTCGATTGTATTGTCTTTAATTTTTCTAACTCGAACTATTCTCTTTTCTGATAATCTGTGAATACTCTCTCTATTAGAATTAGTTTCTAGAGTTTTAAATTCAAAGCCTTTGAATTCATTTTCTAAAATCTTAATACCTTCTTCTAATTCAAATCCTATTATATCTAGATTCAAAACTATACCTCTAATAATTCTTTTTCTTTCTCTTCTATGACTTCATCAATTATATTTATATATTCATCAGTCAATTTCTGAACCTTTTCTTCAGCTGTCTTTCCTTCGTCTTCAGTCAATTCTTTATCCTTAACTAATTTCTTAACCTCGTCATTTCCATCTCTTCTATGATTTCTTATAGAAATCTTGGCATTCTCACCGTATTTCTTAACTAGTTTTGTAAGCTCTATTCTTCTCTCCTCAGTTAATTTAGGTATATTAAGTCTTATTATCTTACCATCATTAGAAGGATTAATGCCTAGTTCAGATGCATTTATTGCCTTTTCTATTTCAGCTAAAGCTCCTGCATCATAGGGCTGAACTACTAATAATCTAGGCTCTGGTGCTGATATATTCGCTAATTGATTTAGAGGAGTCATAGCTCCATAGTAATCAACAGTAACTCTATTTAATAGAGAAGGATTTGCTCTTCCTGCTCTTATAGATTGAAGTTCATCCTTTAAAGATTCTACTGATTTCTTCATATTTTCTTCTGCATCTTTGTGTAATTGTAAATTCATCAATTATTCTCCCTTCACCTGTGTACCAATTTTTTCTCCTTCTGCGACTCTAACTATATTTTGAACATCATCCATACCAAAGACTATAAGTGGTATTTTGTTATCCATACATAGAGATGTCGCAGTCGAATCCATAACTTTTAAATCCATATTAAGTATATCGATATATCTCAGATAATCTAATTTCTTTGCATCTTTATTGAGTTTAGGATCAGAATCATATATTCCATCTACACCCTTTTTAGCAACTAAAATGACTTCTGCTTCTATCTCTGCCGCTCTTAATGCAGCAGTAGTATCTGTAGAAAAATATGGATTACCTGAGCCAGCAGCTAATATTACTATTCTACCTTTTTCTAAATGTCTAATCGCCCTTCTTCTTATATAAGGTTCTGCTACTTGTTTCATATCTATAGATGTTTGAACCCTAGTATCTACTCCTATTTTTTCAAGAGAATCTTGAAGAGCTAATGCATTAATAGTAGTACCTAGCATGCCAATATAATCGGATGTTGCTCTATCCATGCCTTCTCCACTTCTACCACGCCAAATATTTCCTCCACCAACTACTATGGCAACTTCTGTACCTAGTTGATTGACTTCTGCGACCTTAGCCGCTATTTTATCTATGGTCTCTATATCTAAACCAAATCTCTTATCTCCAGCTAATGCTTCTCCACTTAACTTGAGAATAACTCTTTTAAATTCAGGCATTATTTAACAACTCCTAAGTATTTTAAATATTCTAAGACAAATTATACCAAATTCAAGGCTTGATTTCAATATATTCAGTCTCCTATAATAGTTTTAAGAATTATGTATATTATAAAAACCTAAAGAATATTATTTAAATATCTTTAGGTTTTTATATCATAATTTATTAATTACCCATTTGTTTTGCAACTTCTGCAGCAAAATCTTCTTCTTTTTTCTCTATACCTTCTCCAACTTTAAATCTTGCAACATCTGCTAATTTAATATCAGAACCTACTTCTTTAGATACAGATTCTATTAGTTTAGATATAGTTATCTTAGAATCCTTAACGAATTCTTGATCTAATAAAACAACTTCTTTAAGCTGCTTTTTCAATTGACCATTTATTATTCCTTCTATTCTCTCTGCAGGTTTACCTTCGTTTTCCGCCTTAGCTCTTAAAATCTCAAGCTCTTTTTCTTTATAGCTCTCATCAACTTCATCTGCTGATATATATTGGTATCCCATTGCAGCTGCTTGCATAGCTATATCTTTTGCAAGTGTCATAACTTTCTCATCTTTTGAATCAGTTTCAAGTTTAACTATTACACCTATATTTCCAGTTCCATGAAGATATCCTTCTATAACACCATTATCAGCTGACATAGAAGCCGCTCTTCTCACTGTCATATTCTCTCCAATTTTAGAGATAAGATCATTCAATACATCTTGAACTTTCTTTCCATCTAATTCAGACTCTAATACGCTTTCAGCGTCATTTAATTGCTTATCAGATGCTATTTTAGTAACGTCTGAAACGAATTTTTGGAAATCTTCATTCTTACTAACAAAGTCAGTTTCTGAATTTACTTCAACCATAGCCGCTTTTTTATCGTCTTCAACTATTAATCCTACTAATCCTTCTGCCGCTACTCTATCAGCTTTCTTAGCAACTTTTGAAAGTCCTTTTTCTCTTAATATAACAACAGCTTTTTCCATATCTCCATTAGCATCTGCAAGTGCTTTCTTGCAATCCATCATACCAGCCGATGTTTTCTCTCTTAATTCTTTAACCATTCCTGCAGTTATCTTCATTCTTTTTCCTCCTAATATTATTAATACCTTTTAATAAAAAAAGTAAGAGCAGTAAGGGAAGATTCCCTACAAACCCTTACTATTTTATAACTATATATAATTAATCTTCTTCTGAATTTTCCTCTTCGTCTTCTTCAACAGCTTGACTAGCATTTACTACTGCATTAGCAATAGTTTCAGTTATCAATTTAACCGCTCTTATTGCATCATCATTTCCAGGTATAGCATAATCTACTTCTTCTGGATCACAGTTTGTATCTACTACTCCAACTACTGGAATTCCTAATATCTTAGCTTCTCTTATAGCTATCTTCTCTTTTCTAGGATCTATAACGAAGATTGCTTGTGGTAAATTATTCATATTTCTAATACCACCTAAGAATCTTTCAAGCTTTTCTTTTTCTTTAAGAAGATTTATAACTTCTTTCTTTGGTAATACTTCAAAGCTACCATCTTCTTCCATCTTATCTAATTCATCAAGTCTATCTATTCTCTTTCTTATAGTCTTGTAATTAGTCATCATTCCGCCTAACCATCTCTGATTAACGTAATGCATTCCACATCTCTTTGCTTCTGTTTCTATCGATTCTTGTGCTTGTTTTTTAGTTCCAACGAATAGTATTTCTCCACCGTTTTGAACTACATCTTGTATAAAATCGTATGCTTCTTCCATTTTCACAACTGTTTTTTGTAAATCTATTATATAGATTCCATTTCTCTCTGTGAAAATATAAGGAGCCATTTTAGGATTCCATCTTCTAGTCTGATGACCAAAGTGAACTCCTGCTTCTAATAAAGATTTCATTGATACTACTGCCATATTCTTTCTACCTCCAATGTTTTATTCCTCCACCCCCATCTTCTTTTCAAAACACCATAAAGGCACAATTTGAAAATCAGAGAGTGTGTGTAGTCTCACTCGAATATTATAACATAAGGATTTTATCTTTACAAGATTTATTCTTCATCTATATCATGTTCTCTTAAATCATCGTAATTACATTCTTCGTTAATACAGTAGACCTTATTTCCTTTCTTACTGTATTTAGAAAGTAATAAGCTATTACATTCAGGACATTTTTCCTTTATTGGTTTATCCCAAACCATGAAATCACAATCAGGATAATTAGAGCATCCATAAAATATTCTACCTTTCTTGCTTCTTCTCTCTATAATATCTCCATCTTTACACTTTGGGCATTTAATGCCTAAGTTTTTCACCAATGGTTTAGCATTTCTACAATCTGGATATCCTGGACAAGCTAAGAACTTCCCATATCTTCCCATCTTTATGACCATATTTCTACCACATTTTTCACATATTACATCTGTTTCTTCATCTTTTAATTCTACATCTTTCATTTCCTCTTCAGCATGAGCTAAATCTTTGCTAAAGTCTTTATAGAAATCTCTTATAGTCTGCTTCCATTCCACATCCCCAGATGCTACCTCATCTAATTGCTTTTCTAGATAGGCTGTAAATTCTTTATTCAATATATCTTTAAAATACTCTTCTAATAATTCGGTAACAACCATGCCTAGCTCTGTAGGAACGAATGCTTTTTTCTCTAAATATACATAGTTTCTTGATAATATAGTCGATATAGTAGGTGAATACGTACTAGGACGTCCTATTCCTAATTCTTCTAATGTCTTAACTAAAGAAGCCTCTGTATATCTCGGAGGTGGTTGGGTAAAATGTTGCTTAGTCTCAATATTTTCTACCTTTAGAATTTCTCCTTCTTCTAATTCAGGTAGAATAATATCTTTCTTATTATCTTCTCTATATAATTTTAAAAATCCTTCAAAAACTATCTTTGAGCCATTAGATTTAAATATATAATCTCCAGCTCTAATACTTATAGCCATAGTCTCAAACTCTGCTCTAGCCATTTGACTAGCAACAGTTCTTGTCCATATGAGATTATAGAGTCTAAATTGATCTTTGCTCAATGATTCCTTTATATCTTCCGGTATATTCATTATATTTGTAGGTCTAATCGCTTCATGAGCATCTTGTGATTCTACATCCGATTTTTTCTTAGCTCTATTCCCTTTTCCTATATATTCTTTTCCAAAATTCTCTTCTATATATTCCTTAGATTTATTTATAGCCTCATTCGAAAGCCTTGTAGAATCAGTTCTTATATAAGTCACTAATCCTATAGTCCCTTGTTTCTTTATATCTATTCCTTCATATAATTGTTGTGCTATAATCATAGTCTTCTTAGTTGAAAATCCTAATTTTCTAGAAGCATCCTGTTGAAGACTACTAGTAGTATAAGGAAGATAAGGATTTCTATTTCTCTTTCCTCTTTTAACTTTATCTACTAAAAAATCTTTATCTTCTATTCCCTTTAAAATTTCTTCAACCGATTTTTTATCTGATATTTCTAATTTCTTTTCCTTGCCTTCTTTTAATTCTCCATAGAAATTAGATTTAAATTTTCTATTCTTTTTCTTATGCTCTGCTTCTATAGTCCAATATTCTTTTGGTTCAAATTCTTCAATCTCTTTTTCTCTATCACATATTATCTTAGTAGCTACAGATTGAACTCTACCTGCTGATAGGCCTTTCTTTACTTTTTTCCATAGTAAAGGACTTATCTGATATCCAACTAATCTATCTAATATTCTTCTAGCTTGTTGAGCATCTACTAAGTTCTTATTTATCTTACGTGGATTTTTAATCGCATCCTTTATAGTGTCCTTCGTTATTTCATTGAATTCAACTCTGTATTTTTCATCATCCGGTAGATCTAATATATGAGCTAAATGCCAGGAAATAGCTTCACCTTCTCTATCGGGGTCGGTTGCTAAATAAACTCTATCAGCCTTCTTAGCCTTACTCTTAAGTTCCTTTATCAAAGGTCCTTTCCCCCAAATATTCATATATTTGGGTTCAAAATCATTATCTATATCTACTCCTAATTTACTCTTAGGCAAATCTCTAACATGACCAACTGAAGCTTCAACTCTATAGTTTTTCCCCAGAAATTTAGATATCGTCTTCGCTTTTGCAGGCGATTCAACTATAACTAATTTTTTTGCCATTAACTTATCACCCCTTTGCGACTGAATTATATCAAAAATATCTATTCAATACAATGATTTTATATACTGAGTCTATTATCTGATAGCCTTTTTAATTTTCCTTTCAATTCTAGGACTGTTATCAATCCATTTATTTTTACAACTCCCATATTGGTTAAATCAATAATTTCATCAATAGTTTTTGGTCCAGTTTTTAAGGCCATAATTATTTCATTCTCATCATTTCCTAATCCTTTTATCTTATCGTCTTTTATATCTTCTTCCTCTTTTATCTTTTTTAATTCTGCAATCTCTTCAACAATATCCTCAATTCCCTCGACTAATTTAGCCCCTTCTTTTATCATCTTATTAGTGCCATGGCTGAATTTACTATTTATATTTCCTGGAACTGCAAAGACTTCCTTTCCTTGTTCTAGAGCATGATTGCATGTTATCAATGTACCACTTCTCTTTTCAGCTTCTATAACTAATGTCCCTAATGATAGACCACTTATTATTCTATTTCTCTGAGGAAAATTATAAGGAAAGCCCTGAGTTCCTATAGGAAATTCTGATACTACTGCACCTGATTTAATTATATTCCAATATACATTTTTATTATGAGCTGGATATATTCTATCTACACCGGTACCGAGTACAGCAATCGTTCTCGTCTTCCTTCTCAATGCAACCATATGAGCATAAGTATCTATTCCTGATGCCATGCCTGATACTATTGTTATGCCATATCTTGCTATCTCATCTGCTAGTTTCTGTACAGCATATATGCCATAAGCAGATGGCTTTCTTGGCCCTATAATCGATATAGACTGATTATCTACTCTCTTAATTTCACCTTTATAATAAAGTACTCTAGGAGGATCTTCTATATTTTTTAAATTTATTGGATAATCTCTATCCTCTATTGTCATTATTTCAATCTTATTCTTTTTAGCATTAAATATTATTTCTCTTAAAAAATCTTCATTTCTATTTAGCAAAATATCTTTTTTTACCTTCTCACTTATTAATAATTTATCTAAATCACTAGCTTTACATTCCCAAATCTCTCTTATATCACCAAAATAGTCTTCGAATAATTGAAGATATCTATTATTCATACTCTTTAAATTGTTTAAGAATAGCCATATCTCCCTTTTTCCAATCTCTTCTAATTCGATATCTTCTATTTTTAAATCTCTTCTAATACTATCTTCTTTATAATTCTTTCTTCCATTCAATTTATTCTTCCCCCTCAATTCTATTTCTATATTGAATAGCTTCTGTTATATCGGTAATATCTATTCTCTTTCTATTTTCTATATCTGCAATAGTTCTAGCCAGTGATATTATCTTATTATATGCTCTTGCACTAAGTTTATATCTTTCAAATGCAAGCTCCATAATATCTTTACAATTGCTATCTAATTTGCAGTATTTATCAATTAAAACGGGTCCCATTTGAGAGTTAAAGAACACTCTTTCGTCTTTAAATCTCTCTTTTTGAATTCTATGAGCCCTTTTAACTCTTTTTCTTATACTATTAGAGTCTTCTTCTTCATTTCTATCATTCAACTCTTTAAATTCAATTCTATCTATATCTATTTGAATATCTATCCTATCTAATATAGGTGAACTCAATTTTCTCCTATAGCGATTGATTTCATATATAGAGCATTCACAATTTAATTCCGTTTGATAATTACCACATGGACAAGGATTCATAGTAGCTATTAACATGAAATCTGATGGGTATTTAGCCGTTATATCAGATCTTGAAACTATTATATACTTATCTTCCATAGGCTGCCTTAATGAATCTATAAGCTTATTGCTAAACTCTGGAATTTCATCCATAAATAAAATCCCATTATGAGCTAAAGATATCTCTCCAGGCATAGCATTCCTTCCTCCCCCACAGAGTGCCGGAATTGTCGCCGAATGATGAATGCTTCTAAACGGTCTTTTCTTAATAAACTCTCTATTTTTATTAAGTCCCCTTATACTATATATCTTTGTAATCTCTAAGGCCTCTTCAAAGCTAAGAGGAGGTAGAATAGAATTAAGAGCATTTGCAAGCATGGTCTTTCCAGAACCAGCAGGCCCATTCATTATTATATTATGCATACCTGATGCCGCTACTTCTAGAGCCCTCTTTGCAAATTTTTGTCCCTTTATATTCTTAAAATCTATTCTATTATCAATTTCACTCGTATTCAAATCTATATCTCTCTTAAATGGACTTATCTCTATATCTCCATTTAAGAAATTCACTAATTCCTTTAGATTTTTTACAGGATAAATATTAATATCTTCTATTACTCCAGCTTCATATCTATTATTATAAGGCAAGATTAAGTTTTTAACACCTTTTTTCTTAAGCGATATTGCTATAGGAAGGGCTCCATCTATCTCTAATATTCTACCATCTAATGATAATTCACCTAGAAAAGCGTATTCATCAATTTTTTTCTCTATTATATTCGATGATTTCAATATGCCTATTGCAATTGGAAGATCAAGATGTGAGCCTTCCTTCTTTATATTTGCAGGTGATAGATTGGCTATTATCTTAGAAATAGGAAAGTCGAAATCGCTATTTTTTATTGCCGATTTAACTCTTTCTTTAGATTCCTTAATCGATGCTCCAGCAAGTCCTACTATTTGAAATCCTGGCATCCCTCTAGATATATCGGTTTCAACATAAATGATTATCCCTTCAAGTCCCATTAAAATACAGGTCTTTATCTTAGATATCATATCGTCATCCTTTCATTATATTAATTATTTTATTTGAAATAGTTTAAAATTTGAAAAAATAAATTTGATTGTCTTTGAATTTTATAATATTTTTATTATTTTAGTTTGATATGTCTTTTTTAGGTTATATATATTATATAGAATGGGGGTAGTTCAAAATGTCTGAAGATAAAAATAAGAAAAATGATAAAGTTGAATCGAAGGTTGAGAAAGAGAAAAAAGATCCTGAGAAATTACAAAAAGAGGACCAAAGCACTGCCGCTTGGGCAGATGTGAAATGTACAACTGAGGATGCAAATGTGCCTATACCATCAGATGATGCAGTTGAAGATGCATTAGAGTGGATAAATGAAAATAAAATGTAGTATTTAAAAAGATACCCTGAAGAGGGTATCTTTTATACTTTTTCCGGCTCTTCATATTCAGTATCGAATGTATCTACCGTCATCTTTTTAATTTTTTGATCTGCCATAGGTCTATCCATATAGTCTCTAGGTTCTGAAACTATTTCATCAACAGCTTCCATCCCATTTAAAACTCTTCCAAAAGCAGCATATTGATTATCTAAATGTGGTGATGTCTCTGTCATTATAAAAAATTGTGAGCCTGCTGAATTAGGATCCATAGCCCTTGCCATAGAGAGAACTCCTCTTTCGTGCAATAGATCGTTTTTAAATCCATTAGCTGTGAATTCTCCTCTTATAGAATAACCTGGTCCACCTGTTCCATTGCCATCAGGGCAACCACCCTGTATCATGAAATTAGGTATAACTCTATGAAAAATTAATCCATCATAAAAACCTTTATTTATTAAATATATGAAATTTTTAACAGTATTAGGTGCTATTTCTGGATATAGTTCAGCTTCAATAGTCTTTCCATTTTCTAATTCAATTTTAACTATAGGATTCTTCATAATAACACTCCTTTATTTAAAATGCATTTTCTATATGATTTATTCTTATCTTATTATTATCCTTCATCACTTCTAATATATCAAATCTTGGTTGTTTTTCAATATCCTTTTTTAAATAAAAATAATATTCTGCTACTTCTCTTATCCTATTAATCTTTTTATAGTCTATAGATTCACTAGGTCTACCCATATTCAGATTAGATCTGCTCTTTACTTCTGTAAATACTATAAAATCATCGACTATGGATATAATATCTATTTCACCATGCCTTATATTAAAATTTCTTTCAATTATTTTATGATTTTTCTTTTCTAAATAGATTGAAGCTAGATCTTCTCCGATTTTTCCGAATTCATGATTTTTCACAGAGTTTTAATTCCTGTCTTTTGCTCTCTCTATACTCACTGTTCTATTGCAGAATTTCTTTTTATTTAAATTTTTTCTTAATTTATCGTATTCTTTTTCATCAATATAGAAGAATGAAAACTTATCCATTAAAACTATATCGGTTATAAATCTACCTTGAATATTAGCTTTTTCTCTACAAAAATCTAATAATTTCTTCTTTGTCAAGCCATCTTTTTTCCCTAAGTTTAAGAATACTCTTACGCTACCTTTTCTTCTTCTATCTTTGCCTTTTCTATTGCCTCTATTCCTATCGTTTCTATTTCTACCATCTTTTGCTTCTTCTAATCTATCCTTATTAACTCCATAGCTGATTTCTCTTTTATACTTATCTTTTAACATAGATGCCACAATCTCTACAGGATCTATTTCACTTATCAATTCCTTAGCCATTTCTTTAAAGATTTCATTATCATCAGCTTTGACCTTTTTAGATACATCCTTCATTATTTTACTGCTCTTCACTTCGAATATATCTGTAATAGTAGGAATAGGTTTTTTGACTATATCACAATTCATAGTCTTCATTATCTGAATTAATTTACCTTTTTCCTTAGGTGTCAATATTGTAAAAGCTTCACCTAATCTATTCGCTCTTCCTGTTCTACCTATTCTATGAACATAAGATTCCGTTTCAAAAGGAAGTCCATAATTTATTACATGGGATATATGAGATACATCAATACCTCTTGCAGCAACATCTGTTGCAACTAATATCTTTATTCTTCCAGATCTAAAATTATTCATAGTTCTCATTCTAAAATGCTGAGTCATATCCCCATGCATACCTTCTACACTATAATTTCTATTCTGTAAATTTATTACGAGCTCATCTACCTCTTTTTTCGTATTACAGAATATTATAGTGAATTCTGGGGAATATAGATCTAAGACTCTATATAATGTTTCTATCCTATTTTCAGGCTTAGTATAGAAATAAAACTGTGTAACATTCGATGTCGTTACCGATTTCTTTGTTACCTTTATATGTTCTAACTCTTCACGCATATATCTCTTAGCCAGTTTTTTAATCCTATCAGGCATAGTAGCAGAGAATAGCATAGTCTGTCTATCTATATTACATTTACTTATTATAAGTTCTATATCGTCTATAAATCCCATATTCAGCATTTCATCTGCTTCATCTAGGACTAGAAATTCAATATTATCTAATTTTATTATCTTACGCTTTATAAGATCTAATACCCTACCTGGAGTTCCGACAACTATATCTACTCCAGATCTAATTATTCTTATCTGATTTTCAATAGAGCTTCCACCATAGACAGCAGTAACTCTAGTGTCTTTGAATTTAGCGATTCTATTTAATTCATCATTAACTTGGATAGCAAGCTCTCTAGTAGGTGCTAGCACTATAGCCTTTATCTTACCTCTATCACTGCTTATTTTGCTGAGAATAGGAGCTCCAAAAGCTAATGTCTTTCCAGTTCCTGTCTGTGCCTGTCCTATCATATCTTTGCCATCCATAAGTACTGGTATAGCTTTTTCCTGTATATCTGATGGTTCATCTATACCCATCTTTTCTATTGCCTTTAAAATATTTTCATCTAAACCTAATTCTCTAAATTTTTCCAAAATTAATCCTCCTATTTAGATTAAAACGAACTACTTTATTATTTTTTTTAGGAAGGATTGTCTATGAATTTTACATGGCCCATATTTTAATATATTCTCTCTATGCTCTTTAGTGCCATATCCCTTATGTTTTTTGAAATTATATTCAGGATATTCATTTTCCCACTCATTTTTACACAGATTGTCTCTATAGACTTTCGCGACTATAGACGCTGCTGAGATTCCATAACAGATTTCATCTCCCTTTACTAAAGATTTTTCTGGAATTCCCAAATCTAGTCTTTCAGCATCTATAAGTATGAAATCTGGTCTAATTATATTACCATCTTTATCTTTCATATTCGTGACAGCTATCTTCATAGCTAGTAATGTTGCTTGTCTTATATTGATCTCGTCTATTTTTTTCGGTGAAACTCTGCCTATTCCAATTGCCAAAGCTTCTTCCTTTATTCTTTCATATAATAACTCTCTTTTCTTTTCAGAGAGTTTTTTAGAGTCTTTAATCCCTTCAATCACTGAATCAATAGGCATTATTACTGCTGCCGAAACTACATCTCCCGCCAAGCAACCTCTTCCTACTTCATCTATGCAAGCAATTTTACTATAACCTTCTTCATTTAATAAAAGCTCTTCAGTCCTCATACCGAGCCTCCATTTATATTTTTTCTAAACTAATTTTACCTAGAATTCCTTTTCTGAATTCATCTAATAATATATTTGCAGTTCTCATATAATCTATTTCTTTATTTTTTATTATAAAACCTCTTTTAATTGCAATCTTATCCATTATATCAAGTCCTGTATCTGATTCATCTATATCAATACCATATCTATTGATCAATATATTTTCATCTATATCTCTAATTCTTTCAATCAGCCTAAGGCCTAATGTTTCAATATCTAAGATTTCATCTTTTATTGCTCCTGTAAATGCAAGATTTAAAGCAATATCTTGGTCTTCAAACTTACCCCAAAGTATTCCAGGCGTATCTAAAAGCTCTATATTTCCTTTTAATTTAATCCACTGCTTGCCTTTAGTCACACCAGGCCTATTTCCAGTTTTCGCACCCTTTCTACCTGATAATGTATTTATCAAAGTAGATTTTCCTACATTAGGTATTCCTACTATCATAGCCCTTATGACAGAATGTTTTATGCCTTTTTCTTTTTTCTTCTCTATCTTATCAGCTAAAATTCTATTGATTTCTTTCACTATAATATCTGCCGATCTACGATTCAATGAATTGATAAATAAAACTTTATTTCCTTTGTCCTCAAAATGTTTTTTAAACTCTAGATTTGTTTTTTCATCAGATAAATCAGATTTGTTCATTATAATTAATTTAGGCTTATTATTCACTATGCCATCTATATCAGGATTTTTACTACTGAGAGGAATTCTAGCATCTAATAGTTCTATTACTATATCTACTAGTTTTAAATTCTCTTTCAATAAATCCTTCGTTTTCTTCATATGACCTGGATACCAGTTTATATTCATAATATCTATCCCTTTCATATAAGATATATAAAGATTAATATAAATATAGGGACTGTAATTACAGTCCCCATAAAATTACATTTTTTCTTTAACTTTTGCTGCCTTACCAGTTCTATTTCTAAGGTAGTTAAGTCTTGCTCTTTTAACTTTACCTTTTCTTACAACTTCAAGCTTTTCAATCTTAGGTGAATGTAATGAGAACGTTCTTTCAACTCCAACGCCAGAAGCAATTCTTCTAACAGTGAAAGTAGCTCTAACTCCTACACCTTGAATCTTAAGTACAGTTCCTTCGAATATCTGAATTCTCTCTCTTGTACCCTCTTTGATTCTGTAATGAACTTTTACAGTATCTCCAACATTGATTTCTGTAGATTGTTCCTTGATTTGTTCATCTTCAATCATTTTTATTATATCCATGGTTATTTACCTCCTTATTCATAGTCGTTCTTGTAATAACCTATACAGAGGAACGCCCGTCTTGCCTAGTGTATTATATCATCGTTAACCTTTTAAAGCAATAGTTTTTCATACTTTTTTCATTATTTTTTCTCATCTCTAATATTCTTTATTTCATCTAATACTTTCTTTTCTTCTTCAGTGAATTTTCTATTCATTAAGAGATCTGGTCTATTCTTATAAGTTGCTTTTATAGACTCTTTAAATCTCCATTCTTCTATTTTCTTATGATTTCCTGATAAGAGTATATCTGGTACTTTTAAATCTTTAAAAATTCTAGGTCTAGTATATTGTGGAAATTCTAAAAGACCATTATAATGAGATTCTATTTCGAAAGATTCATCATCTGATAAAACACCTGGTAATAATCGTATAATAGCATCCGATAATACCATAGCACCTAATTCTCCACCTGTAAGCACATAGTCTCCTATTGATATCTCTTGATCTATACAGAGATCTATCGCTCTTTGATCTATCCCTTCATAATGCCCACATACTAAGATCAGATGCTCTTCTTTTGAAAGCTCTATAGCCATATCTTGATTAAAGACCTTCCCTTTTGGGGATAGATATATGACCTTGCTACTTTCTTTCTTCTTACTCATAACAGCTTCATAAACTGGTTCTGCTTTGATCAGCATTCCTTTTCCTCCACCGAAAGGATAGTCATCTACCTTATTATGCTTATTATTCGAAAATTCTCTTATATCTGTATATTCAATATCTACTATGCCTTTTTCGATTGCATTTCCAATTATACTAGTTCCTAGTGTTTCTTTGAACATCTCTGGGAATAGAGTCATTATATCAATCTTCATCTATTAATCCTTCTATAGGGTCTATTATAATTCTTTTATTATCTAAATCTATCTCTTTAATGAATTGGCTTACAGCCGGTATTAGACTCTCTTTTTCATAGTTTTTAACAAGATATAAATCGTTTCTCCCAGTTTGAATTATATCTCTTACTTTACCGATATAATTATCTTCTAAATCATAGACTTCTAAACCTATTATTTCGAATAGGAAATATGCATCTTTCGGTTTATTAGCATTTTCAATATCAATCCATAAGAAATTGTTTAAATATTTTTCTGCATCCGAGATATTATCAATATCTTTAAATTTGATTATAATTTGATTCTTTAAATAGCTAACTTTTTCAATTTCAATCAAATTCTTATCTATACCAATATATACTTCTTTTAGATCATCATATCTTCTAATATCATCTGTCAATGGTATTACTTTTAATTCGCCTTTTACTCCATGTATACTTGATATCTTTCCAATTTGAATATATTCCATACTATCACCTTTTAGAATTAAAATAGGGATTAGTAGACTAATCCCTTTATTTTGATTCTATAATATTTATTACAACTTTTTTATCTTCTTTTATAGCTGCAGCTTTAACTACAGTTCTTATAGTCTTAGCAATTTTTCCATGTTTTCCTATGACTTTTCCCATGTCTTCCGGTGCTACTCTTAGTTCTATTACTGTAAGTTGGCCTTTTTCTACTACATCTACTTTAACTTCATCCGGCTTATCCACCAAATGTTTTGCCATTACACTAACTATTTCACCCATTTATTTACCTCCATGGTTTATATTTAGACTATTTAGACCCTTCAAATTTCTCTAATATACCATTGTCTTTAAATAATCTATTCACTACATCTGTTGGTTTTGCTCCATTTTTTAACCATTCTAATGCTTTTTCTTCTTCTATCTTAACCTCTTTATTTTCAGTAAGTGGATTATAAGTTCCTATAGAATCTATTATTCTTCCATCTCTAGGTGAACGTGAATCCGCTACCACTATTCTGTAAAAAGGTTTCTTCTTTTGTCCCATTCTTGTCAATCTTATTTTAACTGCCATTTTTATTCCTCCTAAATATTAATTATTTTATTTGAAAAACGGAAGAGAGAACTTGCCTTTCTTCTTCATCGTCTTTTCCATATCAGTAAATTTTTTCATCATTTTTTTAGTCTCTTTAAATTGCTTTATCAGTTTATTGACTTCACTTATATTAGTCCCACTACCCTTAGCAATTCTCTTTCTCCTACTGCCATTTATTGAATTCGGATTTTGCCTCTCATATGGAGTCATAGATTGAATCATAGCCTCAATTCTAACTAGATGCTTATCATCTATATCAATATTTTGCATCTGCTTTGCACCCATACCTGGAATCATTCCTAAGATATCCGACATAGAACCAAGTTTCTTAACTTGATTCATCTGACTGAGGAAATCATCAAAATCAAATTCTTGACTTCTCATCTTTTCTTCTAACTCTTTGACTTTTTCCTCATCAATAGCCGTCTGGGCTTTCTCAATAAGACTCAGAACATCACCCATGCCGAGAATTCTAGATGCCATTCTATCAGGATAGAATACTTCTAGCTGATCTAATTTTTCTCCAACCCCTATGAATTTTATAGGTTTGCCTGTAACTGCTCTAATAGATAATGCCGCTCCACCTCTAGCATCACCATCTAGCTTAGTCAATACTACTCCAGTAATATTCAATTTCTCATCGAATGATTCTGAAATAGTAACGGCATCTTGACCTGTCATAGCATCAACGACTAAGAGCTTTTCATTCGGCGAAACTTCATCTATTATTCCTTGCAATTCTCCCATTAGCTCATCATCTATATGAAGTCTACCTGCCGTATCTATTATTACGAGATCATTTCCATTTTTCTTTGCATGTTCTAATGCAGCCTTTGAAATATTCACAGGATCTGTCTTATCTCCCATTGAAAAAACAGGGATATCTAATTGTTTACCAACTACTTCTAATTGCTTTATAGCAGCAGGCCTATATATATCACATGCAACTAATAATGGTCTTTTCCCTTTTTTCTTTAATAGACCTCCTAATTTCGCTGATGTCGTAGTTTTACCAGCACCCTGGAGTCCACACATCATTATTACTGTTGGCGGTGTATTAGAAAATTCTACCTTGCTTTCTTCTGCTCCCATAAGTTCTGTCAATTCTTCATTAACAATTTTTATAACTTGTTGTCCTGGAGTCAGACTTGTCATTACTTCTTGACCAATGCATCTGTCCTTAACTTTTTTTATGAAGTTCTTTGCAACTCTGAAGTTAACATCAGCTTCTAATAGTGCTAATCTTACTTCCTTCATTGCTATATCGACATCTTTTTCTGTGAGTTTTCCCTTGCCTTTTAGTCTATCTAAAGTGTCTTGTAATTTACTAGATAGTCCTTCAAATACCATCGAAGTAACACCTCCTCTTTACTTAATTTTACTAATCAATTATTTCAGATGAGATCTTTTTTATCTTATCTAATTCACTAGCAATTATATAATTATTTATATCTTTCGCTTTCTTCTCTAATTCATCAGTAATCTTAAATATTTTCTTAACTTTGGATTTATTCTCTTCGAATTTTCTCACAAGTCCTAAGCGCTCTTCATAATTATAGAGTTTAGATTCAGCTCTTTTTAAATTATCATGTGCTCCTTGTCTACTTATTCCAAGATAATTTCCTATCTCAGATAGAGATAGATCTCGAATATAATAAAGTTCTACAGTGGTATATTGTTTTTCACTCAATAATTTGCCATAAAAATCGAATAAATTTCCTATTTCTAGAATTTTTTCTATCATAGTATCACCACTTTTCAATCTTTTAAATCCCAAATAAATTAAATATCAATGTAAAGCTATAAACTTGACAGATATTATTTTATATTAGATATTTTCTTTTGTCAATCCATTTTATAATTAAATAAAAATTTTTTCTTATTTGACAATAATTTATACTTATTCTATAGTTTAAATATATACCTTTATTTGTTAGGAGATGTAATTTATGGATGAAAGATTGAGTTTAATAAAAGATTTAAATAGAGTTAAGCTACCTAGATGGGATGAATTCCCAGAATTTGGTATTTATAGAGATCAGTTGATAAGTATCGTCAATAGTTCTATAGATAATGTCTTATATATAGAAGAAAATACTTTACTTACAAAATCCATGTTGAATAATTATGTTAAATGGAAGATGATACCAAAACCTATTAAAAAGAAATATTATAAAAACCATATAGCTTTCTGTATAGTTATTTCTTGCTTTAAACCGATTTTAACTATTGCAAATATAAATAAGGGTATAAAATTACAAACTAGAATAGAAAGTGAAGAAAATGCTTATAATAGATTCTGTAATATATTAGAATCTATTTTTAATAAAGATATATCGAATTTAAACGATCTTGGAACCTCTGATGATTTTAAAGTCAATTCCAATAATTTAGGAATTTATACTAGCTGTAAAGCTCTTTATTATAAGAGGATATCAGATCTAATCCTATCTTCTACTGAAGATTTTGATGAATAAAAAAAGTCCTCAACTAAGAGGACTCTTTTTATTTAAATAGAATTTTATACTCTCCATATCCTTTTTCTTCTAATTCATCGTAAGGTATGAATTTTAATGATGCACCATTTATACAATATCTTAATCCACCTTTTTCCTCTGGTCCATCTTCAAAAACATGACCGAGATGAGAATCTCCGGAATTACTCCTCACCTCAACTCTTTCCATACCTAGACTTCTATCTTTTTCATATTTTACTCTGACCTTGTCTATAGGCTTTGTAAATGATGGCCATCCACATCCTGAATCATATTTATCTTCTGAAGAAAAAAGAGGCTCACCAGTTACTATATCTACATATATGCCTTTTTCAAAATTCTTATCGTATTCACTCGTAAAAGGCTTTTCTGTTGCCGAATTCTGTGTAACATCATATTGTATATCCGTTAAATCTTTCTTTAAATTCTCTAAATTTGGCTTCTTATAATCCTTTTTATCTTCTATTAATGGTTTTTTTGCTAATGATATATCTATATGGCAATAGCCACCAGGATTTTTCTTTAGATAATCTTGATGCTCTTCTTCGGCATCATAGAATTGCTTTATAGGCTCTATTTCAACGGCAATCTTCTTATCATATTTCTTCTGTTCCTTCTTTATGAAATTCTCAGCAATTTCCTTTTGCTCATCATTTACATAATATATCCCTGTTCTATACTGTCTTCCAATATCATTTCCTTGTTTATTAATCGATACAGGGTCTATTATTCTAAAATAATGCATTAATATTTGATTTAAATTCAATTGATTGCTATCATAAACTAATTTTAATGTCTCTGCATGATCAGAATTCTTATATATTAAATCTTCGTACTTGGGATTTTCCGTCTTTCCATTAGCATAACCAACAGTAGTTTCTAATACTCCATCAATATTCTGAAAATATGCTTCAACACCCCAAAAGCAACCTCCAGCTAAATATATCTCTTCTCTTTTCTCTATTCTATTCATATTAATATCATCCTTCTTAACTTCTTCTTTTTCTGTCTCATTTTCTAATTTCGTCTTCATACCTTCCTTATTGCATCCATTCAATGTCAGAACTATTAAAGATAATGCTATTCCTATTGTAAAAATCCAAAATATCCGTCCCATATTATCAATCCTTTTCAATTAATTTTATAAAAAAACCTTAGTAGAGAATCATAATTATATTATATTCTGATTCAAATACTAAGGCAATTAATTTTATCTTAAATATTTATAAATTGCTATGAATTGACTCACAGTAGCGAGCAGTATAAATATATGCCATATACCGTGATTCAATTTTATTTTCCTATTTTTATAGAAATAAGCTCCTATAGAATAGAGCAATCCTCCAACTAATATATATATGAAGAATCCAAGTCCTATGCTTTTAACTAATTGAGGTATGAAGAAAACAGCAATCCAGCCCATTATTAGATACATAGCTAAAGATAGAGCCTTTCTCTTATCGAAACTTCCCCTCAAATAATTGATTATTTTAAGACCTATTCCAATAATTGCGCATAGCCAGATAATACCTAATATTACCTTACTCAAAGTAGTATCTAATGCTATTAAGAATATTGGCGTATAAGTACCAGCTATACATAGGAAAATAGCAGAATGATCGAATACTCTAAAAAATTTCTTTAAATCTCTATTCTGAATACCATGGTAGATAGTTGAAGAGAGAAACATAGATATTGTGCAAATTCCATAAATACTAAACGCTATTATTCTTTGATAATCCTCCATTACAATAGGCTTATATAGTAATAAAGCTGTTGAAATAAATCCAAATAGAGTCCCTATTCCATGCGTTATAGAGTTAAATATCTCCTCTTTATATGAATAACTCATAATCTACCATCTCCTTATATAAACCGTTTCATCTAGTTATTATAACTAGATTATAACATTTGAGCTTTATCAAGTCAATTTTTTATAAATAAACACCGTTTATTTAAAATCTACTACACTCCCTCATGATGAACCTGTTGTAAAGAGTCTATATAGATTCGGTAATAGAAGTATTGCTAGATTCCCAAGCATTATATTTATAAAAAAATCTCTATCTTTCGATAGAAATGCTAATACTATACTAATAGCCGAAGCTATAAAACAAAGTGTAGAATTCCCACAATTTAAAACCATTATATGATATATCTGAAATATCCCTGATATTATCAAAAATATAATCGAAGCTATTTTCATAATCTCACCCCTTAATCAATCATTGTCTTTGGAATATTAATTTCAAAAGTATAGTCGTCTTTTAATGAATCGATATTTTTAGCTTTTATTAATAGGCCCTGTTCTTTAGATATATCTATTAAATTTATTATTATATTTCCTTTTTCTAAATCGATCTTCATAGGTATATCTTTAGGAATTATAATTGCAAAGGCCTTTAAAATTAAATTCTTAGGTAAATCAAAGCCCCCAGCTTCAATATTGCTTATATTTACCATTATATTTCCATTTTTCAAAGCTTTAGGTCTTCCCTTTATTTCAAAAGGCAATTTCCTCTCTAATATCTCTAATTTTCCTAAAAAATGAACTTCTTTATCGAAGTAAATCTGATACGAATTCTTTTCATCCATCAATACAGTCTTTAAAAGCTCATTGAATTGATCTTCTGTAAATTTAGTCTCAAATCTTAAACTATTATCTATTTCAGTAGAATTAGTTATTTCATTATTCTCCATGTATTCAGAGTAATTTGAAGCATTATTCAATCTTATTAGAATATAGATAATTGAGATTAGAATTGAAAATATTAGAATTAAAAATGCCCATTTCCATAAATTAATTTTTCTCTCTTTCATTTAAACCTCCTAAAAAAATAAAACTACCTCTTCTCGAAGTAGTTTTATTCAAATTTTATAATTTCATAATATATATCCATTATTTCTATTCCTAATTTTTCTTCTATAAAATTTACAATATTTTGTATTAATTTCTCTGATAATGATTCCGTCAGATGAGTAAAAGATATACCTAGAATCAAAGATCTATGTATATCCTGATCCTCTACTTCCATTATTGAGATATTGTATTTATTCTTCAATCTCTCGACTATCTTATATCTAATTTTTCTCTTATCTTTTAGAGAATAAGAATCACCAATATATATCTTTATCTTTGCTATTCCAACGAACATAGTATCACCTATATCTCATCTTCTCCGAATATCGCATCTACGAATGATTTCGAATCGAATTCCTGTAGATCGTCGATTCCTTCACCTACTCCAACTAATTTAACTGGTACATCTACTTCTGATTGTACTCCTATTACAACTCCACCTTTTGCAGTTCCATCGAGTTTCGTCAAAACTATACCCGTTATATCACATGCTTCTTTGAATATCTTAGCCTGTTGAATCGCGTTCTGACCAGTTGTAGCATCTACGACTAATAATACCTCTCTTGATGCTTCGGGGAATTCTCTATCAACAATTCTAAATATCTTACTTAATTCATTCATAAGATTCTTTCTATTGTGTAATCTTCCCGCCGTATCACAGATAAGTATATCTGCCTTCTTTGCTTTCGCAGATTGAATACCATCGAAGATAACGGCTCCTGGATCTGCTCCTTCTGCATGAGCTATTATATCTACATTAGATCTATTTGCCCATTCTTCTAATTGTTCAATTGCCGCTGCTCTAAAAGTATCCCCAGCTGCAATTATTACTTTCTTTCCTTCATTTCTAAATTTCGCAGATAATTTACCAATAGTCGTAGTCTTACCTGCTCCATTGACTCCAACTACTAAAATTATACTAGGAGGATTGTCTATATTCAATTTACTTCCCTTTTCATTAGAATCTAATATCTCCTGCATTTCTTCTTTTAATAGACCCTTAATATCATTTACTTCTGTAAGCTTTCTCTCTCTTACCTTATCTTTTACATCTTCTATTATATTTAAACTCGTTTCAACTCCAATATCAGCCATTATTAAAATCTCTTCTAAATCTTCAAATAATTCTTCATCTATTTTTCTATAAGATTTTAATACATTATCTACCTTACCCATAATTCCATCTCTAGTCTTCGTAAGACCTTTTTTAAACTTACTGAAAATTCCAAGTTTTTCTTCTTCTAATTTCTCTTCTTCAGGGGTATTTTCATCCTCTTCTATTATTTCTTCTATATTCTCTTCCTCTGAATCTTCTATCTCCTCTTCTATTTTCTCTTCTTCTTCTTGATCTATTATCTCTTCTTTTTCCTTATTTCTTCTAAAAAATTTTTTTAGCATTTCTACCTCCAATTAATAATGAATAATATATTTTATTATACATTATATTTTTTTATAATAAAAGTCTGCTAAAACAATCTTAGCAGACTTCCCTTTATTTAATTATATTTTCAATTGTCTCTACAGCTTTTAATAATTGTGAATCATACTTTAAATAATCTGGACCTATATTCTCAGCATTACCCATTTCAATATCGATATCTGGGCTAATACCTACTCCATCTATTTTATTACCATTCGGTGAGTAGTATTCGCCTACTGTCAATTTAAATCCTGTTCCATCAGGTAAATCTACTACAGTCTGTACAGTTCCTTTTCCAAATGTCTTCTTACCTATAAGCATACCTGTGCAATGATCCTTAACTGCTGCTGCAACAATTTCTGATGCAGATGCCGTATATTCATTTATTAAAATTACATATGGTAGTTCAACTATTTTCTCAGACGATTGTATTTGATTAACTCTCCCATCTTTACTTATAGTAGAATATAGATCCCCTGGACCTACTAAATCATCTGCCATATTTCTTGCAGGCCTTACTAGTCCACCCTTATTATATCTTAAATCGATTATAAGGGCTTTTGCACCTTTGTCTTTTAAATCCTCATAATATTTCTTAAAATCATCATATGTTGATTCTTCAAATACGCCTACTTTAAGATAAGCTATATTTTCTTCAAGCATTCTAGGAAATACTGTTTCAATTTTAATCTTTTCCCTCAATATTGTCTCTATTATTTCTATCTCATTGCCTTCTTCATCTTTTCTCAATACCTTTATATCTAAAGGCGTGCCTACAACTCCATTTAGCTTTCTAGTAGCTGCATAAACTTCATATCCATCAAACTTCTCTCCATCTATAGACTCTAATATATCTCCTGCCTTAATTCCTGCTCTATCGGCAGGGCTATTTTCTAAAACTGCAAATACTTCTATATTATTATCCATATTATTAGTCAAATGAACTCCGATTCCTATGAAAGATCCTTTAAGATTAGCCTTTAAATTTTGATAGCTATTTATATCAAGATATTTTGAATTACTATCATTTAAAAATTCAAATATCTCTTCTATAGATTTATTCCTTAGCTCTTCTTCATCAATACTATCTCCATAATTCTGTTTTATGAAATTTATTATCTCTTCCTTCTTTTTATCTACAGGCAGATTGAAATCGATATCCGTATTCTCTGCTAATTTTTCTAATTTAGTTATAATTACTGCAGCTTCTCCTCTAGTTATCTTATTGAAGGGTTTAAAATTTCCATCTGGATAACCGTTTAAAAGCTTCATACCCGCTAATACATGAATAAAATGCTCAGCCCAATTATCTTTTATATCTGGAAAATCATTATCTACACCATCTAATGATAGCATATTTTCATTTTTTAAATATCTATATAACATTGTAACAAATTCAGATCTAGTTATTTCTTCCGTCGGTTTAAATGTTCTATCTGGATAACCTGTTATAACTCTTTCATTTAATAGATGTTTTATATAAGGTTCACTCCATCTATCATCTATATCAATCAAATAATTATTTTCTGAATCCCTATCTCCTATGTATCTAGATATTATTGCACTAGATTCTTCTCTAGTTAACGAACCTTGGGGATTGAATCTGCCATCAGGATATCCTTTTATCATATTTTTTTCACTTAAGTATTCAATTTCAGCTTTTCCCCAATAGCCATCAATATCTGTATAAGCAAAAGCAGTTGAACTGAATATCATGCTAGCTAGAGAAAGTATCAATATCTTTTTTTTCATTAATAAATCCACTCCATTTCTTATTCCAATGAGTATTTATTCCCATTATTAGTATATTATATATTATTTTATTGAAAATATCTTTAATTATTGCATAATTGTAACTATTTTTAATTTTAATTAAATTTATAGCCTTAAAATGAGATTAAATCAGACATCTATGCCTGATTTAATCTATTTCTACTAATGCATTAGGATATTTATTTAAATCCCAATCATGATCTTTTCCAATCTCCATATCTGTGAGTAGAAAATAATCATATCTAATCGTATTAAATATATCTGGTACCGGATCATCCCATGTTGTATCTATATGATACCAATTTTGTCCTATTTGAACTAAATTCCATGCATGTGGTCCATCATAATTCTTATTATGAGCTTCACCTATTACGTATAGAGCATTATAGCCTAATTCTTTTAATAGCCTATAATTCAATAGTGCATAGGCCTGGCAGACACCTTCACCTGAAGATACTATTGAATAAGGTGAATGTACATTTATACCTTTTTCATTCAATCTATTATCGTCTCCATCACTGTATTTAGCCGTAGTAACGATTAAATCATGTGCAGCCTTTATTCTATCAATATCATTGTCATAATCTCTCAATATTATATCTGCATTTTCTTTAACGAATCTATCTATTTCTTTTTCTGCATTTCTATCGTGTAAAAAATCAGCCTTTATAAAGACTTCTGATTTATTTAATAGAGTTCTAACCTCAACTCCTAAACTACCTATTATTCCTTCAAAATAAGTTCCTAAAAAATTCTCCTTATATATATCTACAACCTCTTGAGGAGTCAGTTTCTCATTGTATTTAAATGAGAAAATTGGATTAAATTCATTAAATCCCTTTTGTAATTCATCGTATATACCTTTTCCTTCTATCTCTTGTAATGAGACTATATAATTCTTTAAGAGACTGATAACTTTCGCAACCTGACCTCTACTAATTGGATCATTTGGATGAAATTTTTTATCTTCGTATCCATCTATTAATCCAAGTGCTGATAGAACTCCAATTTCTTTTTCGCCTTTTATACCTTCTGTATCTGAATACAATATAAAATCTTCATCTAGATTCTTTATATTTTTATACAAATAATTATAAGCTAAAATAGCAAAATCTTCTCTTGTAATATCTTCATTTGGATGAAATCCACCATCTTCATATCCATTTATTAGGCCTTGTTCTTTAATACTATTTATAGGATTATAATACCAGTCGTCAGTATCTATATCATTAAAATTATTATTAATCGGCTCTATTTCTCCTGTCAAATTATAGATTATAGCTGCAACTTCAGCTCTAGTCATAGATTTATCTAATCTGAGGTCTCCATCTGGATACCCAGTGAATATCTCAGAATCTATTAAATTATTCATATAATCTTCTGCCCAATGCTTTTCTTTAAATCCATTATTCAATCTAGAATTTATTTTTTTTATCGTCTTATTAGAACTACAGCCCGTCAATAGAGCGATTATAACTATTAAGAGCAAATATCTTCTATATTTCATACATTCCCTCCAGTATAAAAGTATTCATACTATTGTGTCTTATTTTCATAATTCTTAATGAATATATCGACTTGAGAATAAGGTATTACTAATTCATTCTGATCAAATTTCTTTTTAATCTCCTCTAATAAATGGAATTTCACTTCTAAATAATCTTTAGGTCTTACC